>NZ_JCBANA010000003.1:0-145262 GCF_059760725.1 Achromobacter sp. 1014246743 | reverse complement strand
CGCTGCGTGGCCAGCCACAGCCACGGAGCCACCGTCAGCCGGTAGCGCGCAAGCCCTGCATCACCGGCCAGCAATTCCGCTTCGCGCACCACGCCGCTGCGGCCGCTGCGGCTGCCGTCGGCGCGCGGCGTCCAGAGCGTGACGGGCCGCGAGATCATGTCTTGCAACGACAGGCCGGCATCGTCGGACAGCGCCACGATGCGCAGTTGCGCCACGCCCGACAGCGCCTCGCGGCCGGTCCAGCCTTCGACGTGCAGCGACGCCAGCGCGCCCTCGCCTTGCAGGCGGTAGAGGCGGGCGTCGGAATTGAACAGGCCGGCGGTCGCGGTCGTATCCATCACGGGGAAAACCTTATTCAGCAGCGCTCAGGGCTCGGTGTGAGCCTGCGCATTGGGACATTCCGGAGCGGTGCCCCAGTGGCCCGCACATACGCGCAGGCGGCATTGTTCGCTTTCAAGAAAGCCGAGCTTGCGGCATTCCCCCAAGCGGGTGGACAGCGAAGACCCCGGCAGCTCGCGGATGAAGATGCCGTCGGTCTTGTAGACCTTGGTGCCGGGCGGCGATGCGGGGGGCAGGCCGTAGGACATCAACGCCGCCAGCAAGGCCGCGTCGCTGTCACTGCGTGGCGTGGCTTTGCCGCGCGCAGGCGCGGCGGCGGCCTTGGGCGCCCCCTTGGCCGTCGAGGCCTGCGGGGCGGCGGCCGTCGCCGCGGCGGCCGTTGCCGCGGCCACCGTACCGTCGCGCGTGCGCTCGGTGCGCTGCGGGGCCGGGCCAGGCGCTTTGGCCGACGCCGCGGCCGCAGGTTTGTTGGGCGCGGCAGCCGTCACCGCAAGCGCGGCCAGCGGATTGGCGGGCTCGCGCAGGTCGGCCTGCGCATCGGGCTGGGTCAGTTGCGCCAGCGGATGGTCTTCGATGATGGTGGCGGCATTGGACGGCGGCGCTTCGGCATTGGCACGCGCCGGCGCTTGCCCCGCAGCCGGCTGATTGAGCGAGGCCGTCGGCGTCGAGGCATCCGGCGTCGCAGCGCCCGACGAGGCGGCCCCCGACGTCGACAGATTGCGCGATGCATCGGCATCGGCGCGGGCCACGACCACGGGCAACTGCGCCGTGTCGTACACCGCCCACAAGCCCGCGCCCGCTGCGCCCAGGAACAGCAGCAGCAACACCACCAGCGGTGTCTTGGAACGGGTCTTGGGCGGCAGGTGCTTGACCTCGGCGTCGGGCACGCGGCCTTCGAGCGTGGCGAGGATGCGCGACGACTGCCGCTCATCCGGCGTGGATGAGCGCCCGGCCAGCAAACTAGGAATAGAGGGCGGTGGTCGCGATCTTTTTTCGTCTTCTGCCATGCGAGGTCCCGTGTTGGCTGGGGCGCATAAAACCCCTTTTAACCAAGGTGTCCGAGAATACCTGATGACATCTTTTAGATCACGGCTTCTTGTTACGATTCCTAAAGCATCGACGCTGTCTGCAACGCCCAAGCGCTTGCCTCAATCCCGAATAGAACAAAAGATTACGCCTTCGTGATTGAGGGATACCGTTGCTAGTTCTACTGCCCCTATATTTTCTGCTCGCGATCGGCGTTTCCGCGCTGCTGGTTTTCCCGTCCTTGCGGGCCGGAACCGCGCGAAGCGCACGTGCGCTCGCGCAGGGATTTCGCCGTCGTGTCACGCGTGGCGCGGACCATGCCGGGGGCATGGTCGGCGGCTCGGCACAGGCCGTCCGGGCAGGGTTCGGCAGGGCCGGAAATACGTTTTCCGTGTACCGCTGGCAGATCGCCGCGGTGCTCGCGGTGGTGTTGCTTCCGTCCCTTTTCGCTTTCGTCATGCGACACAATCACACATTTATTTACGAGGACCGGATGGCCGGTCCGGACCCCCGAATCCAGGCATTGTTGACCGGTGAACGGCTGGTGCCGCCGCCGCCCCTGCCGCCCGAAGTTTTCACTACGCGCGAGGTTGAATTGGTGCGTCCGAACCTGGGCGGCGCAAGCCGCGACTGGAACCTGCTGGATGCGGATTACCGCCAGCGCCTGCTGGCCGCGTACCGCGTCATGCGTGAAGAGCACGGCTACGAAATGGTGTTGATCGAGGGCTATCGCAGCCCCGAGCGCCAGGCCGAACTGGCCGCCAAGGGATCGCATGTGACCAACGCCGGCGCCTACCAGAGCTATCACCAGTACGGCTTGGCCGCGGACAGCGCGTTCCTGCGCGACGGCAAGGTGGTGGTGTCCGAGAAAGACCCCTGGGCCATGCGCGGCTATGAACTGTTCGGCGAAACCGCCGAGCGTGTCGGCCTGACCTGGGGCGGCCGCTGGAAGCTGATGGACTTCGGCCACACCGAGCTGCGCCGCCCCGGCGTGATCCGCCGCGACGCCGGGGTCGCGCAATGATGGGCCGCGTCCTGAAGACCGGCCTCGTGCTGGCCTTGGTGTTTGGCGTCGTCTGGCTGGGCGTCATCATCTGGTGGCAGGAATCGCGCACGCTGCCCACCGGCGTGGACATCGGGCTGTACCTGTTCGCCCTGCCGCTGGCGCTGATCGCGGCGGGCTGGGCCGGCCTGCGCATCGCCCGAGCACGCCGCGAGGCCCGCGCCGCCGCCGCGGCGGCCCCCAAGACCGATACCGCCGCCGCGCAAGCCCCCGCAGCCCCCGCCGTGACCCGGCTGGTGGCGCTGGCCGGCGCCGCCCGCGCCGCGCCCGGCAGCGATGCCGCCGCGATCCACGACGCGCTGGCCGAGCAACGGCGGCCCGACCTGGACACGCAACTGACGAACGCGCGCGGTTTTCCGGTGTTCAGCGCCCGCGCCGAACACCTGGATATCGACGCGCTGCGCGAAGCCGCCCACGCCGACAAGGCGCCGCCGGCCGCGCGCTCGGACGACCGTCTGCGCGCCACGGCGCTGCTGTGCGAGGTGGTTCAAACGCTGTCGCAGCAAGCCCGCGGCCATGTGCTGGACCACGGCACGCCGGAACGCGACCAGGACTGGCCGCTGCTGCAGCTGGAACTGCTGCTGCCCGCGCCATGGCCGCAGGCCGCGCGCGACCACGCGCTGGAGCAAGCCCGCGCGGCGGCCGTCTGGGCGCCCTCGCGCCTGACCTTGCGGCTGCACAAGGCCGAAGACACGCTGGCCAGCGACAGCCTGCTGCGCCAGCTGGCGCTGGAACCGCTTGCCGCGGACCGGGCGCCGCTGCGCATCGTGGCCGCGGCCGATTCCTATATTGATGCGAACGTGGTGCAGGACTGGGATGCCGGCGGCATGCTGGTCAGCACCGCCACGCCGCAAGGCCGCGTGCCCGGCGAGGCCGCCGCGGGCCTGCTGCTCGATCTGGCGCAGACCGCGCCCCCCGACGCTAAAAGCGCCCCGCCCGCCCCGCCGCCCGAAGGCGCCTTCGCGCTGACGCTGTCGGCCATGGCGCATCGTGCCACCGAGGCCGACGCGCGCGGCGCCGCCAGCGAACCCATGCTGGCCGAACTGGCCACCCAGTTCCTGGCCCAGCACGCGCGGCGCGCGGACGATATCCGTGCGTTGATCAGCGACGCCGACCATCGCGGCAGCCGGCCGCTGGAAGCCGCGGGGCTGGCCAGCACGCTGTTTCCCGCGCTGGACCCGAACCAGGACTGCCTGGCGGTCGGCACCGCCTGCGGCTACACCGGCGCGGCCGCGCATTTGCTGACCCTGGCTGTCGCGGGCCAGGCCAACGCGCAGGCCGACGCGCCGGTACTGGTCGTCATGACGCAGGACCCGGCGCTGCGCACGCTTGCGCTGGTGTCCCAACCTCTTCCCCCCTCCGCTTGACCCCTATAAAAACAGCGAAAATCATGCGTAGCCCTTCAGGTTTCTTCTCCGGTATTTCCAGCGCCATGAGCGAAGGCAGGCACTGGACCTCACGCGCGCTGGGCAACCCGCGCCTGTTCATGGCGATCGGCCTGATCGCCCTGGTCGTGTTCCTGTTCCTGTTCGCCGACACGGTCGAGATCGGCCTGGTGTGGGCAGGCATCGCGCTGGGGATCTTCCTGTTTCTGTGGCTGTGCGCCTACCTGTGGCGCCGGCGCCGTGCGCGGCGTGCCAACAAGAACCTGGGCGACATGTTGGAGCAGCAGGTGCAGACGGGCGCGGCGGCCGCCAACCGCGGCGAGGTCGACGCCCTGCGCACGCGCTTGATCCAGGCGGTGCGCACGATCAAGACCTCGAAGATCGGGCAGGTGTCGGGCAATGAAGCCCTGTACGAGCTGCCCTGGTACATCGTGATCGGCAACCCCGCCGCGGGCAAGAGCAGCGCGGTCATCAATTCGGGCCTGCAATTTCCCTTCGCCGACAAGAACGGCGCGGCCGTGCGCGGCGTGGGCGGCACGCGCAACTGCGACTGGTTCTTCACCACCGAAGGCATTCTGCTGGATACCGCGGGCCGCTATTCGGTGCACGAAGAAGACCGCAACGAATGGATGGGCTTTCTGGACCTGCTCAAGCGCCATCGCCCCAAGGCGCCGATCAACGGCATCATCGTGGCGGCCAGCATCGACGAGCTGACCGGCGCGGGCCCCGAATTCGCCATCAACCTGGCCAAGAACCTGCGCCAGCGCGTGCAGGAACTGACCGACCGGCTGGAAGTGTTTGCGCCGGTGTACATCATCTTCACCAAGGCCGACCTGATCTCGGGCTTCAGCGAGTTCTTCTCCGACAGCGACCAGCGCGAGCGCGACCGCGTCTGGGGCGCCACCCTGCCCTACGGCGCCGAAGAAAACCGCGACGTGCTGGCCCTGTTCGACGAACGCTTCGACGAACTGTACGAAGGCCTGAAGGAAATGGGCACGGCGCAGATCTCGCTGCGCAACCGCAGCGACCTGCCGCCGGGGCTGTTGACCTTTCCGCTGGAATTCGCCGGCATCAAGCCTGCGCTGCGCACGTTCCTGTCGACGCTGTTCGAGACCAACCCCTTCCAGTACAAGCCGGTGTTCCGCGGCTTCTATTTCACCAGCGCCTTGCAGGAAGGCGTCTCGCAAAGCACGTCGACCGAGCGGCTGGCCGAGCGCTTTGATCTGCGGCCGGCCACGCGCGGCCAGGCCCGCAATGTGTCCTCGCACAACGGCTTTTTCCTGCGCGACCTGTTTTCCAGCGTGATCTTCGCCGACAAGAAACTGGTGCGCCAGCACGCCAGCCCGGCCAAGACCCGCATGCGCTACGTGACCTTCTTCGGCCTGGTGCTGGCGCTGGGCCTGGTGCTGGGCGGCTGGAGCTGGTCGTACCTGGGCAACCGCCAACTGGCGCAGAACGTGCAGGCCGACCTGGACAAGGTGGTGCGCCTGCAAAGCGAACGCACCGACCTGCAAAGCCGCCTGGAAGCCATGGAGATCCTGCAGGACCGCATCGAGCAGCTGGACCGCTATTCGTCCAGCCGGCCGTGGTCGCTGGGCCTGGGCCTGTACCAGGGCGACGTGCTCAAGGAACGCCTGCTGGCCGAGTACTACAACGGCGCGCGCCAGTTCATGCTGAGCCCGGTCAAGGCCAGCCTGGAAGACTTCCTGGCCAAGGTGGACATGTCCGGCGCCGCCGCGGCCGCCGGGGGCACGCCGCAACCGGCGCCGCAGGCCGCGCGCACGCCGCACAACCCGGGCGGCGACACGCTGTTCCAGGACGCCTCGCCGACCAACGCCGACGACGCCTACAACGCGCTCAAGACGTACCTGATGATGGCCAATCACCAGCACGTCGACCCCACTCACCTGTCCGACCAGATCACGCGTTTCTGGCGCGGCTGGCTTGAGACCAACCGCGGCGCCATGCCGCGCGACCAGCTGATCCGCAGCGGCGAGCGCCTGATCTCGTTCTACGTCAGCCGCGCGCCCGATGCCGGCTGGCCGCAGATCGACACCAACCTGGCCCTGGTCGAGAAGACCCGCGCCAGCCTGCGCGCCGTGATGCAGGGCATGCCGGCGCGCGAACGCGCCTACGCCACGCTGAAGGCCCGCGCCGCCACGCGCTTCCAGACCATGACGGTGGCGCGCATCGTGGGCGAGAACGATGCGGGCGTGGTGGCCGGCAGCTACGCCATCCCCGGCACCTTCACCCGCGAAGCCTGGGAACAGTACATCCAGCCCGCCATCAACGAGGCCGCCAAGAAGGAAGTGCAGACCAGCGACTGGGTGCTGGGCGTGAATGCACGCGACGACCTGACGCTGGACGGCAGCCCCGAGCAGATCCAGAAAAGCCTGGCGACGATGTACAAGACGGAATACGCCCAGGAATGGCAGAAGTTCCTGCGCGGCGTCACCATCAAGCCGTTCACCAGCTTCGAGCAGTCGGTGGGTGCGATGAACCGCCTGGGCGATCCGCAGACCTCGCCCATCGCCAAGCTGATCAACACGACCTACGAACAGACCTCGTGGGACAACCCGTCGCTGATCAACGCCGGCCTGCAACAGGCGCAAAGCGGCGTGGTGGGCTGGTTCAAGCGCGTGATCCTGCGCCAGCCCCCGCCCGCGCCCGCGGCCACCACCACGGCCAACGGCGAAGCGATTCCCATGGGCCCGGTGGGCCGCGAATTCTCGGACGTGGCCCGCCTGGTGGTCACGCGCGAGAATCAATCGCTGCTGGGCAACTACATGGGCGCGCTGTCCAAGATCCGCACCCGCTTCAACCTGCTGAACAACCAGGGCGACCCCGGCCCCGGCTCGCTGATCCTGCTGCGCCAGACCCTGGAGGGCAAGGATTCGGAACTGGCCGACGCGCTCAAGCTGGTGGACGAGCAGATGCTGGCCGGCCTGTCGGCGACCCAGCGCGAAACGCTGCGTCCGCTGCTGGTGCGCCCGCTGATCCAGGCCTACGCCGTGGCCATGCAGCCGGCCGAATCGGAATTGAACAAGGTCTGGAACGCGCAGATCTACCAGCCGTTCAACCAGACCCTGGCCGAGAAGTATCCGTTTGCCGCGCGCGCCAGCGTCGAGGCCAGCAGCGACGAGATCGGCCAGGTGTTCGGCCCGCAGGGCAGCATCGCCAAATACGTCAATGACACGCTGGGCCCGCTGACCGTGCGCCGCGGCGACATCCTGACCGCCCGCACCTGGGGCGACATGGGCATCAGCCTGCAGCCGACCTTCACGGCCAACTTCGCCCAGTGGGTGGCGCCGCTGTCGGGCGGCGCCGCGGGCAGCGGCGCGTCCAGCCAGCCGCAGACCCTGTTCCAGATCCAGCCCAAGCCGGCCTCGGGCGTCACGGAATACACGATCGAGATCGACGGCCAGCAGCTGCGCTACCGCAACACCCCGCCGCAGTGGGTCAACTTCGTGTGGCCCAATGCCCAGGGCGCGCCGGGCGCGCGCATCACGGCCACCACCTTTGACGGCAGCGTGGTCGAGATCGTCAACGAGCCGGGCCGCTTCGGCCTGGAACGCCTGATCGCCACCGCCCAGCGCACGTCCAACGCGGACGGCAGCTTCAACATGAGCTGGGGCAAGTCCAACGTGACCGTGCCCGTGAAACTGCGCATCATCAGCAACGCCCAGGCGCCTGGCGCCGGCGGCAGCGAGCCCGGCGGCAGCCAGGGCCTGCGCAACCTGCGCCTGCCCTCTTCCGTGGTGGGCGCCACCCCCGAATCCTCCTCCTCCGCCCAGACGCGACCCGGAGCGCCGCAATGAGCAACTTGCAGTCCCCCCTGTTCCGCACGGCCTATTTCGGCAAGATCCCGGCCCGCGGCGACTTCGTCAAGAACACCTCGCACCCGCAGCTGATGGCCACGCTGGACGCCTGGGTCGCCCACACCATGGAGCTGCTGGCGCAGGATCCGCACTGGAAGACGCTGTACGACGACGCCGAACCCATGCCCTTCGCCATCCTGGGGTCGCGCGGCAAGCTGGCCATTGCGGGCCATCTGCAGCCCAGCCGCGACCAGTCGGGCCGGCGCTTTCCATTCCTGTCGGCGACCTCGGTGGAAGTGCAGCGGCCGCTGGAATTCATTGCCCGCAGCCCCATGGCCTTCAGCCGGCTCTGGAACCGCATGAGCGGCGCCGCGGCGCTGCTGATGACCGACGCCGACCCCGCGGCCGCCTTGCAGGCGCTGAACGAACTCGAAGGCGAGATCCGCACCGAGGCCGACGACGGCTTTGACGCGTTTGTCGACCTGCAGACCGTCGAACGGCTGGAAGCGATGCTGCGCGGCAACGGCCACGCGGCGCGGGTGCACGACATCATCCTGGCGCTGGGCATTCTGCTCGAACCGGTGATGTCCAGCGGCTCGTCGCAGCTGGATCGCGGGCTGGCGCTGCCGCTGCCCGACGATCCCCTGTACCTGAACCTGGTGGCCTCGTACTGGATGACGCTGATCGCGCCGTTCCTGTCGCGCGCCGACTTCGAGATTACCGTGTTCATCGGCCGCATCGCCGGCAAGCATCGGCTGGTGGCGGGCTTTCGCGGCGCGTCGCCGCAGACGCTGGCCAGCCTGCTGTCCACGCCGCAGGCGTTTGCCGAACAGCACATCGTGCTGGAAGACGCGCCCTGGGTGCGCAACCACGTGTCGGCCAGCCATGGCCTGGCCAAGCTGTCCAGCTACCTGGACCAACCGCGGCTGTCCCTGCGCATGGCGCTGGACACCTACCGCGAAGTCTTCACCGGAGCCTGACCATGCGTGTCTCTCTCCTGATCCTGGCGGCGCTGCTGTCGTCCGCCGCCGTGGCGCAAGACGGCGCCACCGTCGTGCCCGCCAATGTCATTCCCCAGCCGGGCCAGGTGGTGGCCAGCGGCGCCGTGCCCGACGAAGCCACCAAGGCCGACGTGCTGACGCGGCTGCAACAGGTGTATGGCGTGGGCAATGTGATCGACCAGATCGAAGTGGGCGGCGTGGTCGCCCCGCCGAACTGGTCCGAACACGTGGGCAAGCTGATCGGCCAGCCGCTCAAGCAGATCAACCGCGGCCAGCTGGAAGTGGACGGCACCCAGATCCGCCTGCGCGGCGAGGTGCAGAACGAGGCCTCGCGCCAGCAGATCGCCAGCACCTTCGCCACGTCGCTCAATCCCACCTACAAGATCGTCAACGGCCTGCGCGTGGCGGCCGGGAAAGACGAACAGGGTCTGCTGGACAAGGTGCTGACCAACCGCGTGGTGGAATTCGAAACCGGCAGCGCCACGCTGACCGCACGCGGCCGCGAGCTGCTGGACCAGGTGGCCGACGTGGTGCCCAAGCTGCACAGCGACAAGGTGCAGATCATCGGCCACACCGACAGTTCCGGCAGCCGCAGCACCAACCTGGCGCTGAGCCAGGCGCGCGCCGACGCGGTCAGGGCCTACCTGGTGGACAAGGGCTTGCCGCCCGGGCGCTTCGAGACGCTGGGCGCGGGGCCGGACCAGCCGGTGGCCACCAACGCCACCGCGGAAGGCCGGGCCAAGAACCGCCGGATCGAGTTCCGGGCCAGCCGATAAGGTCCGCACCGGCCGCGACGGCCGGGCGCACGCCCATCGAACAGGCGGCGAATACGCCGCGTTGCGGGCCCCGGCGGCATGCCTGGGGCCCTTTTCCTGTCAGCCGTTGTGCTCGGGCGGCTTGGGCACGCCCAGCAGCTCTTCCAGGCCCGACAGGGCCTCGCCGTTCTTGACCACGGTGCGCAGCCACAGGTGCAGCGACATCTCGCCCCAGCTGGCCGCCTTGTCGGCCAGATAGGCCACCGGGCTGTGGGGTTCGGTGCGGCGGAAGAACTCGGCCACTTCACGCAATTGCGCCAGGGCCTGGTCACGGGTTTGCAGCGGACCGCGCGCGGGCGCGGCGGACGGAAGGTCGGCGGCAGCGGTCAAGGTGGGCTCCATGCGGATGGCGGGTGCGCCGGCAGGCGTTGCGGCCGGGGCCGCGGACGGCGACGCCAGGTCGGCGCGCACCAGCAGGCCGGCCTCGCGGGCGAAACGATGCACAAGCTCGGTCACGTCCTGCAGGGCCGTGCGCAGCGGCGTGAACGCCGGGCCGTCATCGCCCAGGCGTTCGGTCAGCGTCAGCTCCAGCACGTCCACGGCCGCGAAGCAGCTTTGCAGCTGGCCTTCGAGGTCGGAATAGAACGCGGGCGGCGTGTCGCGGCGCGCGGCATCGAACTGGTCCAGCGTGACCTTGCCGCGCGACATGTCGGCCGCGTTCTGCGGCGTGCGCTTGATGGCGTTGGCCAGCTGGCTGGCGCTGTCCCACAGCACCGCGCCGAAGCGTCCGCCTTCGGACTGCGTCAGCGGCAGTTCGCGCACCAGTTGCTGCGAGCGCGACAGCAGCCAGGCCAGGTTGCCGACGCGTTGCTGCGCATCGCCCTCGTCGGGCACGGGATGCAGGCCGTCCCAGTAGTGGCGGCACAGGCCGTCGACCAGCAGGAAGCCGTCGCGCAGGCCGGCAAAGCCGCGGGTCTTGGCCCAGGCTTCGGCCAGCCAGGCGGCCACGCGCACGTCCTTGCTGCGGTGGGTCAGCACGTCGGTGCAGATGCGGATGACCTGGGGCCAGTCGGCCTCTTTGATGTCGATGACCCAGTCGCCCTGGTCCAGGTGCGGGTCGTCGTGGCGGCGGGCTTCGCGGATGGCGTCGAATTCGGCCGAAAAAACCATGTCGGCGCCACAAGGCGCCGGGCCGGGAATGGGCTGCAACAATGCGTCGATATCGCTCATGGGTTCCTGAGTCGTGGCGGCGTCGAAAGCAGCGATGATCCCATATCTGTAACGACGTTACGTTCTAAGATGACACGTCCTATTACAAAGCGCATCAGGCACCCTGGATATCATTCAAGCTCTCCAAAAACTGGGAGTCACGATGAACAAGTCATTCCACATGATGCCCAACGGCCGCTTCATCAATGGCACGCCGCGGCGCTGCCCGGACGGCACCTACGTCGGCGACGGCGGGCCGATCACGCGGGCGCCGGATGGCACCTATGTTGCCGGCACACCGCAGCGCGCACCCGAGGGCAGCTACCTGGGCAGCGGCGGTCCCGTGCGCATGGCGCCCGACGGCACCTTCGTCGTGGGCCCGCCTCGCATGGCGCCTGACGGCACCTATCTGTAAGCATAAATAACCATCCTTTCGGAGCAACGGGCGGCCATGGCGCAGCGATCCGTAATACGCAAGGGCGACCGCACGTCACACGGCGGCGTGGTCGTCACCGGGGACGAGTCCGTCCAGATCTTCGGCCAGCCCATGGCACGCGTGGGCGATCGCGTCACCTGCCCCAAGTGCCCCGGCCAGCACACCATCGTGGAAGGCGTGCAGAGCGTCAGCTCGAATCGCCCCACCGCGCTGGAAGGCATGAAAACGTCTTGCGGCGCCACGCTCATCGCCAGCCAGCAGTTCTACCAGCTTGAGCATGGCGGCGGCCAAGGCGGCGGTTCGGGCGTGAACGATGCGGCCGCTGCCGTACAGGCCGGCGCGCCGGCCGCGCTGGCCGAGGCGATTGCGCCGCAGGACGCGCCCGCCCAGTGCGCTCACGTGTCCGACACGCTGAAACTGACCGAGCAGATGTTCGACGCCAAGCGCGCGCCCGTGCGCATGACCGGCCCGTCGGCCTACCAGCCGCCGGCCGGCCAGGCCCGCCAGGGCGACGACAAGTGCGTCATGTACGAGGCCTGGCCCGGCGGCCAGCGCGTGCCGGTGGTGCTGGAGCCGCGCGAATCGCCCTGGACCGGCAACCTGTTGCAGCGCTCGTCCAGCGAAATCACCGAACGCCTGACCGAACAGCCCCAGCCGCAACCCGAACAGGTGGCCAAGAGCCTGGGCGCGGCGCCCAAGGCGCTGTTGCAAGGCCGCGATCTGCAGATCCGCATTGCGCGCGGCATGTCGCTGGAAGACCGCGTCACCCGCCTGAACGCGCAGGTCGTCAAGGGCCCGCCGTGGGCCGACCCGACCCGCGACGCGCATACCGTGGGCGAAACGACGTTCTCGCACATCACGCTCTACAGCATGCCCGGCGAGCAAGGCATGGTCGACCACGCCGTGCTGCACGAGCTGGCCCACAGCTACGCCAACAACACCCAGGTCGACATGAAGGCCTGGGCGGCGGCGGCGCGGTCCGACGGCAAGGTGCCGTCCGACTACGCCAAGGCCGGCCCGCAAGAGGACTTCGCGGAATTCGTGGTGATGGCCGTGGCCACCCAGGGCACCGGCTGCGAACCGTACGCCCGGTCGCAGTACCCGGCGCGCTACCAGCTGCTGGACGGGATGAACCTGCTGGACAAGGCGCCGGCCACGCAAAGCGCCTGAGGCTGCCCGGCGTCGGCAGCCGTGCGCGTCCGTGCGCGTCCGTGCGCGTCCGTTCAGGGCGCCCGGGCTCACCCTGCCGCGCCGATTTGCGCCCGCCGGCAACCCGCAGTACCATACGTTCCATATACAAACCATATACGGAACGTTCACTATGGGCATCGTCAAGATCTCCGAGCAGATGCACGAAAACCTGCGCGTCGCCAGCGGCGCGCTCAGCCGCTCCATCAATTCCCAGGCGGAACACTGGATGCGCATCGGCATGCTGTCCGAGCTCTACCCCGAATTGCGCCACGCCGACATCTGCCAGCTGCTGATCCGCATCGAGCAGGCCGAGGGCTTCAGCATCGCGGCGCTGTCCCAGGGGCAGCCGCAGCCCGGCCAGCAGGAGGCCGCGTAAATGGCGAAGAAGGTTTCGATCAAGTCCGCCGCCGACATCGCCATGGCCCGCAAGGCCGGCGCCCTGGCCGCGGACGTGCTGCACATGATTGCCGAGCACGTGCGCCCCGGCGTCACTACCGACGAACTGGACCGCATCTGCCATGACTACATCGTCAACGTGCAGCAGGCCATTCCCGCCAACGTCGGCTACCACGGCTTTCCCAAGACCATCTGTGCGTCGGCCAACCATGTGATCTGCCACGGCATTCCGTCGGCCAAGGTCCTGAAGAACGGCGACATCCTGAACATCGACGTGGCCGTCATCAAGGACGGCTGGTACGGCGACACCAGCCGCATGTACTTCGTGGGCCAGCCCAGCCCGCTGGCGCGGCGCCTGGTCAACACCACGTACGAAGCCATGCGCGCCGGCATCCTGGCGGTCAAGCCGGGCGCCACGCTGGGCGACATCGGCCACGCCATCCAGACCGTCGCGCACCGCGAGCACTTCAGCATCGTGCGCGAATACTGCGGCCACGGCATCGGCCAGATCTACCACGACGATCCCCAGGTGCTGCACTATGGCCGCCCGGGCGAAGGCATGGTGCTGCAGCCGGGCATGATGTTCACCATCGAACCGATGATCAACGCCGGCAAGCCGCAGACCAAGCAACTGCCCGACGGCTGGACCGTCGTCACCAAAGACCGCTCGCTGTCGGCGCAGTGGGAACACATGGTGGTGGTCACCGAGACCGGCTATGAAGTGCTGACGCCCTGGCCGGACGGCTTCGGCGATTACCCGCCGATTCCTTGAGCGAAACGCCCAGTCGGCCTGGGCGACGGTTCGCCGGCTCCTTGAGCTGAACCCACCGCAACATTCGGAGTGCGGACCGCGCGGGGCCCGATCATGATCGGGCCCTTGCCGTTTCTGCGGCCCTGCCGCCCGCCCCATGCCCGCCCTGCCCCCGGCCTTCCGGCGCCTCGCCGCGTCCAACCTGGCCGCCCAATTCTCTGAACAGATCGCCCTGGCCGCCGCGCCGCTGGTGGCCGTGCTGGCGTTGGGCGCGAGTGCGGCCCAGACCGGCTACCTGCAGACGGCGCAGACGCTGCCCTTCCTGCTGCTGTCGCTGCCGGCCGGCGTGCTGGCCGACCGGATATCGCGCCGCACCTTGATGACCGCCGCCGAGTGCGCCCGCGCGGCCAGCCTCTTGGGGCTGTTGGCCTTGCTGGCGCTGGGCGGATTGAACCTGGGCTGGCTGGCCGTGCTGGGTTTTCTGGGTGCGGTGGGCACGGTGGCCTACAACGTGGCCGCCCCGGCGCTGGTGCCGACGCTGGTGCCGGCCCGCGACCTGGGCAATGCCAACCGCTGGCTGGAACTGGCGCGCAGCGCGGCGTTTTCGGCGGGGCCTGCCCTGGGCGGCGCGCTGGTCGGCTGGATCGGTGCGTCCAGCGCCTATGGGCTGGCCACGGCGCTGTCGCTGCTGGCCGCCATGCTGCTGGCGGGCCTGCCAGCCGAGCCGCCGCGCACGGCACCGCGCCGACGGCTGTGGCGCGAACTGGCCGAGGGCGCGGCGTTCGTGGCCGCCCATCCGCTGCTGCGGCCGGTGCTGGTGACCGCGGTGTTCTTCAATACCGCCTGGTTCGTGCTGCAGGCCGTGTACGTGGCGTATGCCGTCGCCCATCTGGGCCTGACGGCGGCGGGCGTGGGCGCCACGCTGGGCATCTACGGCGCGGGCATGCTGGCCGGTGCGCTGGCCGCACCCTGGCTGGCCGCCCGCCTGCCGTTCGGCGCGCTGATCGCGGCCGGGCCGCTATGCGCGCTGGCGGCCAGCCTGATCCTGCTGTCGACCCTGGCGCTGCCGTCCGGCGCCTGGGCGGCGGTGGGCTTTTTCCTGTTCGGCGCCGGCCCGATCCTGTGGACGATTGCCACCACCACGCTGCGACAGGCGGTCACGCCCAATGCGTTGCTGGGCCGCGTGTCCGCCGTGATCGTCACCGCCACCTTCGGCGCGCGGCCGGTGGGCGCCTTGATCGGCGCGGCGCTGGCGTCACGGGTGGGGGTCGAGGCCTGCCTGTGGGTGTCCAGCGTGGGGTTTGCGGTGCAGTTCGTGGTGCTGTTCGCGTCGCCCGTGCGGCGGCTGCGCAACCAGCCCGAGGCGGTGGCGGCGTGAGACGGGCATGACGGCGCCTCGACCCGCGGCAGTCAGGCAATTCGGCGCGATACCCGCGCTTGCCCAACTGTTGTGCCCGCCGATCCGCCGATCTGTATCTGTCGACTCGCCCGCCCTGCCGCTAGACTCACCTGGTGCAGCAAGGCGCCGTGCGCGCCGACTGCTTTCCGATCCCTCTCATTGATCCGCGCCCGGCCGGCGCGGCTGCCAACATGCTGAACATCCTGGGCAAGGCCTCTTCCATCAACGTGCGCAAGGTGCTGTGGACCTGCGCCGAACTGGACCTGCCGTTTGAACGTGAAGACTGGGGCGTGGGCTTTCGTGCGACGCAGGACCCGGCTTTCCTGGCCCTGAACCCGAACGCCATGGTGCCCGTGCTGCGCGACGGCGACTTCGTGCTGTGGGAATCGAACAGCATCATCCGCTACCTGGCCGGGCAATACGGCAAGACGGACGCGCTGTACCCCGCCGAGCCCAAACGCCGCGCCCGCGTCGACCAGTGGCTGGACTGGCAGGCGACCGACCTGAACCGCTCGTGGAGCTACGCCTTCATGGGGCTGGCGCGGCAATCGCCCGCGCACCAGGACCCGGCGGCCATCGCGGCATCGACCCGGGACTGGGCGCATTTCATGGGCATCCTGGAACAGCGCCTGCAAGCGACCCGCGCCTATGTGGCGGGGGATGATTTCACGCTGGCCGACATTGCGGTGGGCCTGTCGGTGAACCGGTGGTTCAGCACGCCGCTGGATAACGACAAACGGCCACCGCTACCCGCGGTGGCCGCCTATTACGACCGCCTGGCCGAACGTCCGGCCTATCTGCTGTACGGACGCAACGGCACGGCCTGAAGACCTTTACTTCACCACGCCGCAGACGAGACGCCCGCCTCCGCCGCCCAGCGGCTGGGGCGTGTCGCTGTAGTTGTCGCCGCCCACGTGGATCATCAGCGCGTGCTTTTTCACGTCGGCCAGCTTCAGGTGCGGCGCCACCACGGCCTGCTTGGCCGTGCCGTTGGCGGCCACGACGATGAAGGGCAAGTCGCCGGTGTGGCCGTCGGTGGCTTCGGGGCCCTTGTGGGCCTTGGTGCCGTGCGGGTCCAGGTGGCCGCCGGCCGCGCCCCCGGGCGCCATCTGGCCGTTCACCATGCCGGGGTCGCACGAGCCTTTTTCGTGCACGTGAAAGCCGTGTTCGCCGGGCGGCAGGCCCGTCAGGTTGGGGGTCAACTGCAGGCCGGCCTTGGTCTGCTTGAGTGAAATGGTGCCTGCGCTTTTACCCACGCCGTCGGCGGTCAGGAACGACATCGCGACGTTCTCGGCCTGGGCCGCGGCCGAGGCGCCGGCCAGTGTCAGCGTTGCAACAAGTATCGAGATTTTCTTCATGGACTTGCCTCCTGGGATCTTGCGCCGGTTGCGCGCCGCCCGGGTGGGCGGTGCTGGGTCTGCGGCCCTGTCGCCAGGCGCCGGAGACTGCGAAAGACAATAGCACCGGGGCGCGGCGCTTCGCCAGCAATCTTCATTCCTGATACATCCGGGGTAACAGGCCGTTGCCGGCCGGTATTTCGGCCCCGCACGCCCGGCAAACGCCCAGGCCCTAACTGCCCACCAGCAACACCCCGGCATGCAGCAGCACGCCGATCAGCCCGCCCACCAGCGTGCCGTTGAAGCGGATGTATTGCAGGTCGCGGCCCACGCTCAGTTCCAGTTCGTCGACCAGATGGCGCTCGTCCCACAGCTTGACGGTGCGTGAGATGTGTTCGGTGACGCCGATGCGCAGGCGGCCGGTCAGGCGGCGCGCGGCGCCCAGCACATGGTTGTTGATGGCCTCGCGCAGATCCGGGTCTTCCCCCAGCTTGCGGGCCAGCGCGAGCAAGGCGCTTTCCAGGTGCGCGGCCAGGGCCGACTGCTCGTCGGCCAGGTCGCGGCGCAGCGCGGCGTGGATGTCGTCCCACAGGCCCTGCACGTATTCCTGCACCTTGGGGTGGTCGATGGCGCGCTGCTTCAGGGCTTCGACCTGCTCGGCCAGCGCCGGGTCGGTGCGCAGGCGCTCGATATAGTCCAGCACCCAGGCCTCGTAGTCGCGCCGCACCGGGTGGCCGGGTTCGGACAGCACGTCGCGCAGTTCCTGCACCAGCGCACGCGCCAGGCGGTCGGCCAGGTTGTCGGCAATGCCGTCGACCGAGGCGATGACGTCCACTGCCGAGATGATGCGCGGCCATTCCTTGCGGGCAAACTTCACCAGCAGCGCCGAGGCGCGTTCTTTCACGTCGTCATCGCCCAGGTAGCCACCCAGGCGCTCCATTGCAGCGTCCAGCAGTTCCTGGTGGCGGCCGTCGCGGGTCAACAGGCCCAGCACCTCGCCCGCGGTGCCGGCGGCGTCCCAGCGGCGCAGGTTCTTGACCACGAATTCCTGGATCACGCCGCGCACGGCCTGGTCGTCCAGCAGGTCCAGCGTTTGCAGCGCCACGCGGCGCGCGCCGTCGCTCAGGGCATGCGCCTGCTTGGGGCGGGCCAGCCAGCGCGACAGGCGCGCGGCCGGGTCGAACACGCGCAGCTTTTCCATCAGCGTGTCCGGGTCCAGGAAATGGTCGCGCACGAACACCGCCAGGTTGTCGCCGATGCGGTCTTTGTTGCTGGGAATGATCGCGGTGTGCGGAATGGGCAGGCCCATGGGCCGGCGAAACAGCGCCACCACGGCGAACCAGTCGGCCAGCGCGCCCACCGTGGCGGCTTCGCAGAAGGCCCGCACCCAGGCCCAGGCGCCCTGCCCGCCCATGATGTGGCTGGTGATGAAGCCGCTGATCATCGCCACCAGCAGCGCCAGCGCGGCGATCTTCATGCGCCGCAACTGCGTGCGGCGCGCCTGCGAAGCCAGCGCGGAATGGGTCGCGGACGAACGGGCGGACGATGGTGTTGCGGTCATGAGGTCTCCGGCGGGAACGCGAGGCCCAGCATACCAAGCCTGCCGGCGGGCGGGATCAATCGCCCGCCTCGGCCAACGCGCCGCGCAGCCAGGCGATGAAGGCGTCGGCATGGGCCGTGCGCGTGCGGCCGGCGGCCGGCACCGCGCGCAGGCCGCCGTCGAACGGCACGAAGCCGTAAGGCGCCACCAGCAGGCCATCCTGCAGTTCACGCGCGATCAGGCGCCGCTCGACCAGCGCCACGCCCAGGCCGGACAACGCGGCCTCGATGCACAGGTGGGTGTGCGGAAACGCCAGTGTGCCGCCCTGGGCCGCCGGCTGGCCGGTGATGGCTTCCCATTGGTTCCAGGCGCTGGAGGTGTATTCATGCGCGATGCGCACCCGCGACGCGGGCTTCTTGCGGGCATAAGCCGGGGTGCACACCGCGCCAAAACGCACCGGCGCCAAAGGCAGCGCCTGGCGCCGGTCGGCCTCGGCGTAGCCGGACAGGTCCCAGGCCAGGATCAGGTCGGCGCCTTCGTTGCGCATTTCGCGCGCCGACGTCATCGACAGGCGGATGCGGATGTCCGGGTGCTTGCGATAGAACACGGCCAGCTGCGGCACCAGCCAGCGCATGGCGAAGGTGGCGCTGCACGCCACGTGCAGCCCGGGCGCCTGCGACTCGCGGGCCAGGCGCTCGTAGGCGTTTTCCAGCTGGTCGAACGCGGCCCGCACCGAGGCGTAGAAGGTGGCGCCGGCCTGGGTCAGGCGCAGGCCCGTGCCGTCTTTCTCGAACAGCGCCACGCCCGCGTGTTCCTGCAACAGGCGCAGGTGCCGGCTGATGGCGCCGTGGCTGCGGCACAGTTCTTCGGCGGCGCGCGTGACCGAGCCGCTGCGGGCAATGGCTTCGAAGGCGCGGACGGCGGATAGCGGGGGCAATTGGCGCATGGCGTGAGGGACGGTGGCAGGGTTGGGCGCAGGCGGCGGCCGCGAGGTTCGGCCGCCTATTCGTCAAGAAAACTGACGGATAGGCAGAAAAACTGCATTGTCGGCGGCATGGCCTGTTTTTAGCATGGCGACATTGCAATCCGGGCTGTTCAAAGCGTGCTGCCCGCCCGTTCAAGCCATCACGCGCGGCTTACGGTGACGCGGCCAGCGCAGCGGCCCGATACGGCATTACTTTCAATTAACTGACCTTTCCTTATCTGGAGCCCCACGCCATGCACATCACCCACCTGACCGCCCACGAGGCGCTGGACAGCCGCGGCAACCCCACCGTTGAAGTCGAAGTGCGCCTGGACGATGGCGCGCGCGGCCTGGCCCTGGTGCCGTCCGGCGCGTCCACCGGCCAGCGCGAAGCCCTGGAAAAGCGCGACGGCGACGCCGCCCGCTACCTGGGCAAGGGCGTGCTGGGCGCGGTCAACGCCGTCAATACCGAACTGCGCGCCGCGCTCGTGGGCCTGCGCGCCGACCAGCAGGCCGAGATCGACCAGACCCTGATCGCGCTGGACGGCACCGCCGACAAGAGCCGCCTGGGCGCCAACGCGCTGCTGGGCGTGTCGCTGGCAGTGGCGCACGCAGCGGCGGCCAGCCAGGGCCTGCCGTTGTGGCGCCACGTGGGCGGCGTGCAGGCGCAGACGCTGCCCGTACCCATGATCAACATCATCAACGGCGGCGCGCACGCCGACAACCCGCTGGATTTCCAGGAGTTCATGATCCTGCCGGTGGGCGCGGACAGCTTTTGCGAAGCCCTGCGCATGGGCGCCGAGGTGTTCCACACGCTGCGCCACGCGCTCAAGGCGGCGGGCCACAGCGTCAACGTCGGCGACGAAGGCGGCTTTGCGCCCACCCTGCGCAACGCGCCCGAGGCGCTGGACTTCATCATGGCCGCCATCGAACAGGCGGGCCTGCGCCCCGGCGCCGACATCGCACTGGCGCTGGACCCGGCCGCCAGTGAATTCCATGGCGCCGAAGGCTATCGCTACCACGGCGAGAACCTGCTGCGCAGCCCCGAACAGCAGGTGCACTACCTGGCCGGCCTGGTGCGCGACTACCCCATTGTGTCGATCGAGGACGGCATGGCCGAAGACGACGCCACCGGCTGGAAGGTGCTGGGCGCCACGCTGGGCAACACCTGCCAGCTGGTCGGCGACGACGTGTTCTGCACCAACCCCGAGCTGTTCCAGGCCGGCATCGAACAAGGCATCGGCAACGCGATCCTGGTGAAGATCAACCAGATCGGCACCCTGAGCGAAACCTGGCGGGTGCTGGCGCTGGCGCGCCGCGCGGGCTATGGCGTGGTCATGTCGCACCGCTCGGGCGAAACCGAAGACACCACGATTGCCGACCTGGCAGTGGCGGCCAACTGCGGCATGATCAAGACCGGCTCGCTGTCGCGCGCCGACCGCACGGCCAAGTACAACCGCCTGCTGCGCATCGAACGCGAACTGGGTGCGGCGGCCGTCTATGCCGGCGCCAGCGCGCTGGTGCGGCGCGCCTGATCCGACGGCAGGCGGCCGGTCAGGCGCTTGAACATCGCGGCAAAGGCGCTGGCCGTGGCGTAGCCGGTTTCGTGCGCCACCACACCCACCGGCGCGCCCTGCCCCAGCCGGCTGAGCGCCACCATCAGGCGCAGCCGGTGGCGCCAGGCGGTAAAGCCCATGCCCAGTTCGCGCACGAACAGCCGCGCCAGGGTGCGTTCGGACAGGCCCAGCCGGTCGGCCCAGGCGGCCAGGCCGTCGGCGTCGGCCGAATGGCGCAGCAGATGGTCGTGGATGCGGCGCAGACGGGCATCCACCGGCCAGGGCATGTCCAGGTGCGCCAGGCCGCGCCAGTCGATCTCCTGCATCAGCAGTCGGGCGATCAGGCCGTCCTTGCCGGCCTCGTCGTAGTCCATCGGCATGTCCACCGCCCGCAGCAGCAATTCGTGCAGCAGCGGCGACACGCCGGTCAACGTGGGCCCGCGCCCACCGCCCAGGCCCGGCGCGAGATAGGCGGTGCGCAGCGACACCTTGCCGCGCATGCGAGTCTCGTGCACCACGCCGGCCGGCATCCACAGCGCCGTGCGCGGCGGCACCAGCCACAGGCTGCCCGCCGCGCGCACCTGCATCACGCCCTGCACGGCGTACATCAGTTGGTCGCGTGGATGCTGGTGCGGCCGGCTGTGATGGCCGTCGGGGTATTCCTTGGGCATCGCGCCCAGCGGGCGGTCCAGCCCCTGGTAGTCGATCTGGTTGCTGCTTTTGGGCGCCGTCATCGCGCTGTCGTCCCGAGCCGCCGTCGGCTGTCCGAAACGGCGTAGTCATTGTCCGAGGCGCCGCCATCGCGGCCGGCGCCCGTTCCTAGAATGCGGATTTTGACATTGCCCGCGAGGAACGACGTGAAGAATCATATTCTGGTGCTGGACATCGACGGCACCCTGACCGACACCGTGGCGTTGCACCAGCGCGCCTTCCTGGGGGCCATGCAGGCCCTGGCGCTGCCGGCGCTGGAGACGGACTGGGGCGCGTATCCGCATCACACCGACACCGGCATCCTGCGCCATGCGCTGGCCATGAACGGGCGGGCCGAACCGTCAGCCGGGCAGTTGATGGCGTTCGAACAGGACCTGGCGCGGCGCTTTCTGGATGAACTGGCGGCAGCGCCTACGCCGGCAGCGCCTACGCCGGCAGCGCCTAAGCCGGCCGCGCCTACGCCGGCAGCGCCCATTCAGCCCATCCCGGGCGCTGCCGACTTCGTGCATGGCCTGGCGGATTCCGCCTGGGCCGTGGTGTTCGCCACCGGCGGCGTGCGCGCGGTCAGCGGCGTGAAGCTGCAGGCCGCAGGCATTCCGTTTTCGGACGCTGCCCTGTTCACCGCCAGCGAAGAGCCGGCGCGCGATGCCCTGGTGGCCCGAGCCATTGCGCACGCGCGCCGTGCCCATCCGCAGACGCGGAACGGTGTGGTGGTGTCGATGGGCGATGGCCTGTGGGACCTGCAAGTCGCCCGGCAGCTGGGCCTGCGGTTCCTGGGCGTGGGGTCGACGGCGCAAGCCCTGGCGGCGCGCGGCGCCACCGTCTTGCCCGACCTGACGGGCGCCGCCGCGGCGCTGGCGACGTTGTTGGCCGAACACGGTTGAAGGCGGTGAACCTCAGGCCTCGCCCCGATCCCGGTACGCGATGGCGCACTGGATGGCGAACGCCAGCACCAGCACCAGCGTGATGATCAGGGCGCCCGCCCCGGTGGCGATCGCATCGAACCAGCGCGTGCGCAGCGCCTTGGTCAGCGAACCGGTGGCAATGGCGGTGGATGCGGTCAACAGCAACAGCAAGGCCGCAAACGGCCAGACCCGGCCGCGCAGCCAGCGGCGCGATTGGCCCAGCCCGTAGCGGCCCGCCAGGGCCGCCTGGGGCAAACTGAGCGACCAGGCGCCCAGCCGGTGCATCACGGGCAGCCAGATCGCCAGCCACAGGAGCAGCATGAGCGTCAGGAAGACCGTGCTCGGCGTGCCGGCCATCTTGAAATACAGGGCCACGCCCAGCGACGTGCTGAATGACTTCAGGCCCACGATCAGCGCCGCCACGCCGGTCAGCAGCGCCAGTACCCGCAGGTGGGCGCCATCGAGACGCAGCGGCGGCCTGGCCGGGGATTCGGTCAGGTAGTGCTGCCAGGCCACCACCAGCCGCGCCAACGACAGCAGGCAGACGACCGCAGCCGCGAGCAGCCAGCGCTCGCGCGGGCCGCCGATCTGATCCAGCAGCAGCGCGCCGGGCAGCGACATCACAAAGAGCATGAACGCCAGCGGCGCGGCGGTGAACATGCCGGGGACCTGGCGGGTGAACTGGCGCAGCGTCTGGGCCAGCAGGTGGCGGCCGGTAAGGGGTTGCGGCACGGGGTTGCCTCTCTTGGGTTCAGCGTTGGCGTGCGCCCTGACCTGGGCACGGGCGTCTGCGCGTTATACCAGAGCGGCGCACGCGGCACGACAGCCCACGGCCCTGGCAGCCTCGCCACCTCAATCCATGAACAAGCGCGGCACCACCTGGCCCAGCGTATTGATGTGGCCATCCATCTTCTTGCCCTGCGGATTGGCGATATTGGCCGCCCCCGCCGTACGCAGTCGCAGCGTCAACGTGCGGCCGCCCTCGTCCACGTTGAACTGCAGACCGAAGACCCAGTCCACGCCTTCGGACCGCGCCATCAGCGTGAGCCAACCTTCTTGCGGCTCCTGTGAGGTCTGCGCGTACAGCAGTTCGCGCTGTTCCAGCGCCGCCGGCGCAGCGGCGGCAAAGCGCTGCATCGCGGCAAGCACGGTTGGCGTGTTGCCGGCCAGGGGCAACTGCACCAATTGCAGCGGAGGCGCCAGCAAACGATGGGAAAACAGGCCCGTCAACGGTATGACCGACGCGGGCTGGGCGTTCCAGCCGCCCGCCGCGCCGGACGGCGACGCAGGCTCGGTCGGCCCCGTGGGCGCCGGCGCAGGCGGCGCGGCGGTGTGCCTGGCCGGGCCGGAAGCCGATGTACAGCCGCCGAGCAACAACACGACCAAAGCCGGCCACAGCCACCTGAGCAGCGGCCGGAACATCCCCCCGCCTTCGGCCTGGCGCAACGCTAGGTTCTTGCAGCGCATGCCTTGCCCTCCGGTTTGTCATGGAATTTGAGGAATTCTTCCACACGGGTGAACTGCGCTTTCGGCTTGTAGCAGGCGTTCAGGCCACGCAGCAGCAGGAATTCCTCTTCGCTGCCCAACGCTTTGGCGAAGAAGTCGTCGTTCAGTTTTTCCGATATCAGGGTCAGCGTCTTGTCATCGCGATAGCGCGCCAGGCGCTCGCCCAAGGTGTACGCGGTCAACGCCGCCTCCAGGCGGCTCTGCGCATCGCTGACCTGCTCGATCGAGGCTCCCGTTCCCACCTTGCCCAGCAGCGCCGTCAGGGCCACCGATTTTTCCAGCACGGACTTGGGCACGATGCTTTCAAAGGTGCCCACCGACACCAGCGCGGTCGGCACGTTCAGCGGCGTGTCGCCGTCCAGCGCCTGGTTGGTGCGGATGTTGTAGCGCAGCGGCTTTTCCCAGAACGCGCGCGGGCCGCCCACCGGCCGGCCCACCACCACGTACGTACCCTGCTTGAGCAGCCCCAGGTCGGAACCGGCTGCCTGGTTGACCGCCGCCTGCGAATACAGCTGCACGCTGTAGTCCAGCACCATGCGGTTGCGCTGGTTGGCCAGCACCAGTTCGGCGGCGGTAAACGCCACGCCCACCAGCGGCGACACCAGCGGGTTGTTGGCCAGGCTGGCCGCGCCACTGGCCACGCCCTGCGCCCGTTGCAGGGCGCGCAAGGTCTCGGCGTTGCGCTCGGTGGTGACATCCATCACCCGCAGCCGGAACGATGGCGCCACGCGCTCGTCCCAGCGCTGCACGTAATAGACCAGCAGGTTAGAGAAATTCAAGGACTGGTCGGGCTGCACGCCACGTTGATACCAGACCACGATGGACTGGTTGCTGCCGTCCTCCTTGGCCGCGATGTCCAGGATCACGGCGTAGTCCGCCGGCCCGTCGATGCCGGCAGTCTTGTTGCCGTTGGCGTCCCGCAGGGCCGGGATATCGACCGACCGCATCATGATCGACAGCGGCGCGTTGGCCTGCACCACGGTGGACTGCTCAAAGGCCGACACCGGCGTGCCGGCCAGCTCCAGCGTTCGTACGGACTCGGCGGGGTTGGCGGCCGGCTTCAGATAGAAGATTCGGTTATCCGCGTAGATGGGCGTATGCACGGTGTAGCTGTCGCCGATACGGGGCTCGCCGCCCGCGCACCCGGCCAGCAGTCCGACCCCCCCCAACATGCCCAGCCGCCACTTGCCGGCCAGCGCCCGGCGTAAGAACACGAAAGCCATACTTGCTCCGCAAGAAAAGGCCCGCAATGGATCGGAACGACGACGGGATTTTTATCATTATGTTTCTTTTTGTCAAACCTCGATAACCCGACCCGCTCCGCCCCTTCCCTGTCCTGGCCCTGCCCTTCGCCCCAGCCCTGATTCACGCCTGCCGCCAGGAAACGGCGGCACGGCGTGACGGGCGGCGCGGCCGCTACTCGCCCGTCCCCAGCAACCCCGGCCGCCCTTCGTGTGCCGCCTGGGCGCGCTGCTGGATGAATTCGATCAGCATCGCGATGGCGCGCGGGTGATGCCGGTTGGGCATGTACAGCATGTACATGCCGCGCCCGAAGATGCTCAGGCGCCATTGCGGCAGCGCGGCCACCAGGTCGCCGCGCGCGACGTCGTCGTGCACCACGTAGTCCGGCACCACGCCCACCCCCAGGCCGGCCAGCATGGCGTCGCGCAGGAAGGCGTAGTTGCGCGAGATGATGGTGGGTTCCAGCACCACGTGCTGGCGCGGCAGCCCGCCGTAGTAGGCCGACAGGCGCAGCGGCCGGCCGATGACGGCGGCGCTGATGACCGGCAATCGGGTCAGGTCTTCAGGCCGGGCCGGCAGGCCGCGCGTGGCAGCGAAATCCGGCGAGGCGCAGGCCACGTAGCGCACCTGCCCCAGCTCGCGCGCCACCAGGTTCTGCGGCGGCTCGGACATGATGCGCACCGCGATGTCGACCTCGTCGCGCAGCAGGTCGTCGACGCTGTTCTCGAACAGCACGTCCAGCACGATGTCGGGATAGGTCTTCTTGAATTCCAGCAGCCACGGGGTCATGACGAACTGGCCGTAGCCGCTGGGCACGCTCAGGCGCACCTTGCCCTGCGGCGTCTTGCCCAGGCTTTCGACGGCTTCGCGCGCCGCCGCGAGTTCGTCCTGGATGCTGCGGCCGTGCTGGTACAGCTTCAGTCCGATTTCCGTGGGTTCGACGTGGCGGGTCGTGCGGCGCAACAGTTGCATGCCGACGGCGCGCTCGAGCTGGGTCAGGTGGTAGCTGACGTTGGCGCGGGTCATTTTCAGGCGGCGCGCGGCCTCGCTGAGGTTGCCGGCGTCCAGGATCTCTACCAGCAGGGTCAGGGCTTTGGTGTCCATGTCGAATCTCCTCGGCGGATTGTCAATTTTTTTTATCATCAATGTCAATTATTGATGTCATTGTCAAGACTTCTTTACTGGGAAAGAATAAGCGAATACAAGACGGGCCGTCCCTGGCCCGCCAGGCGCCGTGACTGCGCCGCGTCCCCCTCCGGGGCGTGCCGACCTGCTTGAAAAGCCCCGCGCGATTCAATGTCGGCGCACCCTGTCCAGGCCAGCGCGGGCGGCGAGCCCTACCGGAGACACTGTCCCATGACAGCCAGCGCAAACGCCGGCGCGGTGCACACGCGCCGCGACGGCGACATTCTTGTCGTCACCCTCGACCATCCCCCCGTCAATGCCCTCAGCTTCGCGGTACGCGGCGGCCTCGCACGCGCCATCGACGAAGCCGAAGCCGACCCGCAGGTCCGGGCGGTGCTGCTGACCGGCGCGGGCAAGAACTTCATTGCCGGCGCCGACATCCGCGAATTCGGCAAGCCGCCCGTGCCGCCCAGCCTGCCCGACGTCTGCAACCGCATCGAAGCCTGCGCCAAGCCGGTGGTGGCGGTGCTGCAAGGCGCCGCGCTGGGCGGCGGCCTGGAAGTCGCGCTGGCTGCGCATTACCGCGTGGCGCTGGCCAGCGCCAAGCTGGGCCTGCCCGAGGTCACGCTGGGCCTGTTGCCCGGTGCCGGCGGCACCCAGCGCACGCCGCGCCTGATCGGCGCGCAGGCCGCGCTGGACCTGATGCTGTCCGGCAAGCCGCTGGCCGCGCCGGCGGCGGTGGCCGCCGGGCTGGTCGACGAACTCGCCTCCGGCGCCGACCCGCTGGCCGCCGGCCTGGACTACGCCCGCCGCCTGCTGGCGCAAGGCACCCAGCCGCGCCGCAGCCGCGATGGCCGCGCCCTGGACGACAAGGCCGCCGCGCTGGCTGCCGTCAACGCCGCCAGCCAGCAGGTCGCGAGCACCGCCCGCGGCCTGTTCTCGCCCGCCAAGATCGTTGACGCCGTGCGCGCCGCCATCGAGCAGCCCTTCGACGAAGGCCTGCGCACCGAACGCGCGCTGTTCCTGCAATGCCTGGACAGCCCGCAGCGCGCCGGCCTCATCCACGCCTTTTTCGCCGAACGCGACACCGCCAAGATTCCCGAACTGAAAGAAGCCCAGCCGCGCCCGCTGGACACCGTGGGCGTGATCGGCGGCGGCACCATGGGCGCGGGCATCGTGGTGGCGCTGCTGGACGCCGGCCTGCCCACCGTCATGGTCGAACAGGACGACGCCGCGCTGGAGCGCGGCCGCAAGCGGGTCGAACAGGTCTACGACCTGCTGGTGAAAAAAGGCCGCATGACGGCCGACGAACGCCGCGCGCGGCTGGCGCGCTTTACCGGCGCCACGCACTACGACGCGCTGGCCGGCGCCGACCTGATCATCGAGGCCGTGTTCGAGGACATGGACGTCAAGCTGGCCGTGTTCGCGCAACTGGACCGCGTGGCCAAGCCGGGCGCGGTGCTGGCCACCAACACGTCCTACCTGGACGTGGACCGCATCGCCCAAGGCACCGGCCGCCCGGCCGACGTGCTGGGGCTGCACTTCTTTTCGCCGGCCAACATCATGAAGCTGCTGGAAGTGGTGGTGGGTCGCGAGACGGGCGCCGACACGGTGGCCACCGGCTTTGAACTGGCCCGCCGGCTGCGCAAGATTCCGGTGCGCGCGGGCGTGTGCGACGGCTTCATCGGCAACCGCATCCTGGCCGTGCACCGCCAGGCGGCCGACATGATGATGGAAGACGGCGCGTCGCCCTACGACATCGATGCCGCCGTGCGTGAATTCGGCTACCCCATGGGGCCCTACCAGATGGCCGACCTGGCCGGCGGCGACATCGGCTGGGCCACGCGCAAGCGCCGCGCCGCCACCCGCGATCCGGCCCTGCGCTACGTGCAGATTCCCGACCGCCTGTGCGAACGCGGCTGGTTCGGCCAGAAGACCGGCCGCGGCTTCTACCTGTACCCCGATGGCGCGCGCACCGGCACGCCCGACCCGGACGTGCTGGCCATCATCGAAGCCGAGCGCCAGCGCGCCGGGGTCACCCCGCGCCCCTTCAGCCACGAAGACATCCAGCGCCGCTACCTGGCCGCCATGATCAACGAAGCCGCCAACGTGCTGCACCAGGGCATCGCGCTGCGCCCGTCGGATATCGACATGGTGTTCCTGTCCGGCTACGGCTTTCCGCGCTATCGCGGCGGGCCGATGCACTACGCCGACCGCGTGGGCCTGGCGAACGTGCTGGCCGACATCCGCGCGTTTGCGAAAGAAGACCCGGCGTTCTGGAAGCCGTCGCCGCTGCTGGTGCAGCTGGCCGAATCCGGACGCGATTTCGCCAGCCTGAACCCCGCCGGCTGACGCCCCACCCCTTTCACCTACCCGGATACCGACATGCGCGAAGCCGTTATCGTTTCCACCGCCCGCACGCCCATCACCAAGGCGCAACGCGGCGAATTCAACCTGATCGCCGGCCCCACGCTGGCCGCCCACGCCGTGCGCGCCGCCGTCGAGCGCAGCGGCATCGACCCGGCCCTGATCGAAGACGCCATCCTGGGCTGCGGCTACCCCGAAGGCGCCACCGGCCGCAACATCGGCCGCCAGGCCGTCATCCGCGCCGGGCTGCCCGTGAGCATCGGCGGCGCCACCGTCAACCGCTATTGCGCCTCGGGCCTGCAGGCCATCGCCTCGGCCGCGGCGCGCATCGTCATGGACGGCGCGCCCGCCATGATCGCGGGCGGCGTCGAATGCGTGTCGCACATCCGCACCCGCGACGATGGCGTCAGCGGCATGGACCCCTGGATCGTCGCCAACAAGCCCGAGCTGTACCTGCCCATGATCGAGACCGCCGACATCGTCGCGGCCCGCTATGGCATCAGCCGCGAGGCGCAAGACCGCTTCGCCGCGCAAAGCCAGGCGCGTACCGAAGCGGCCCAGGCCGCCGGCCGCTATCGCGAGGAAATCATCGCCGTCACCACCACCATGTCGGTCACCGACCGCGCCACCGGCGCCGTGACCGAGCGCGAAGTGACGATCGACAAAGACACCTGCAACCGCCCCGGCACCACCTACGAGGCCCTGGCCGCGCTGGCCCCGGTGCGCGGCGCCGGCCAGTTCGTCACGGCCGGCAACGCCTCGCAGCTGTCCGACGGCGCCGCGGCCTGCGTGCTGATGGAAGCAGATGAAGCCAAGCGCGCCGGCATCCGACCGCTGGGCGCCTTCCGCGGCCTGGCCGTGGCCGGCTGCGAGCCCGACGAAATGGGCATCGGCCCGGTCTACGCCGTGCCCAAGCTGCTGGCCCGCCATGGCCTGAAAGTCCAGGACATCGACCTGTGGGAACTGAACGAAGCCTTTGCCTCGCAGGCCCTGTACTGCCAGGAACGCCTGGGCATCCCCATGGACCGCCTGAACGTGGACGGCGGCTCGATCGCGCTGGGCCACCCGTTCGGCGTCACCGGCGCCCGCCTGGCCGGCCACGTGCTGATCGAAGGCCGCCGCCGCGGCGCCCGCTACGCCGTCGTCACGATGTGCGTGGGCGGCGGCATGGGCGCGGCCGGCCTGTTTGAAATCTACTGAGGAACCGCGTCATGGATCTGGAATTCACCCCCGAAGAAAACGCCTTCCGCGATGAAGTGCGCGCCTTCCTGGCCGCCCACCTGCCCACGCGCCTGTCGGACAAGGTCATCCAGGGCAAGCTGCTGGCGCGCGCCGACATGGTCGAATGGCACGCCATCCTGAACCGCCAGGGCTGGCTGGCCAGCCATTGGCCCGTCGAGCATGGCGGCACCGGCTGGAGCACCACGCAGAAGTTCATCTTCGACAACGAATGCGCCCTGGCCGGTGCGCCGCGCATCGTGCCGTTCGGCCTGAGCATGCTGGGCCCGGTGCTGATCAAGTACGGCAACGAGGCCCAGAAGCGCCACTGGCTGCCGCGCATCCTGGATGGCACCGACTGGTGGTGCCAGGGCTATTCCGAACCCGGCGCGGGCTCGGACCTGGCGTCCGTCAAGACCACCGCCGTACGCAGCGACGACGGCCGCCACTACGTCGTCAATGGCCAGAAGACCTGGACCACCCTGGGCCAGTACGCCAACATGATCTTCTGCCTGGTGCGTACGTCCAGCGAAGGCCGGCGCCAGGAAGGCATCAGCTTTCTCCTGATCGACATGGCCAGCCCCGGCATCGAAGTGCGCCCCATCATCACGCTGGACGGCGAACACGAAGTCAATGAAGTGTTCTTTTCCGATGTGCGCGTGCCGGTCGAGAACCTGGTGGGCGAAGAGAACCGCGGCTGGACCTGCGCCAAGTACCTGTTGACCTACGAACGCACCAACATTGCCGGCGTGGGCCAATCCACCGCCGCGCTCGAACGCCTGAAGGCGGTGGCGGCCAGCCAGAAGAAAAACGGCAAGCCCCTGGACCAGGACCCGGACTTTGCCGCCCGGCTGGCGCGGGTGGAAATCGAACTGGCCAACATGCGCACCACCAACCTGCGCGTGGTGGCGGCCGCGGCCGGCGGTGGCGCGCCGGGCGCCGAAAGCTCGATGCTGAAGATCCGCGGCACCCAGATCCGCCAGGAAATCACGGCGCTGAACCGCCGCGCCATGGGCCCCTACGCCCGCCCCTTCGTGCCCGAAGCGCTGCACGACGGCTACGACGCCGCGCCCATCGGCCCGGACGGCGCCGACAGCGCCGCGGCGCAGTACTTCAACAACCGCAAGCTGTCGATCTTCGGCGGCTCCAACGAAATCCAGAAGAACATCATCTCGAAGATGATCCTGGGACTGTAAAGGCCGGCCATGAACTTTGAACACACCGAAGACCGGCGCATGCTGTCCGACATGCTGCGCCGCTTTGTCGCAGAGCAATACGACTTCGCCACCCGCGAGCGCAACGCCAGGCTGCCGCAAGGCTACAGCCCCGACTTCTGGCGCCGCTACGCCGAACTGGGCGCCATCGGCGCGCTGTTCGCCGAAGAACACGGCGGCCTGGGCGGCGCGGGCTTTGACATTACCGTGGTGTTCGAGGCGCTGGGCCGCGGCCTGGTGCTCGAACCCTTGCTGGACGCCCTGATGGTGGGCAGCGCCATCGCGCGGGTCGGCAACGCCGCGCAGCGCGACGCGCTGGACGGCCTGATCGCCGGCGGCATCACCGCCGCGCTGGCCGCGGCCGAGCCGCAATCCGGCTACGCGCTGTCCGACGTGCGCACGCGCGCCGAACGCAGCGGCGACGGCTGGGTCCTGAATGGCGCCAAGGCCGTGGTGGCGGCGGGCGAGCATGCCGACCTGTTCCTGGTGTCGGCCCGCACGGCGGGCGCCGACGATGACGAGGCCGGCATCAGCCTGTTCCTGGTCAGCGCCGGCACGCCGGGGCTGACGGCGCGCGGCTATGGCCTGATCGACGGCGGCCGCGCGGCCGAGCTCACGTTCGAGCAGGTCGCCCTGGGCCCGGACAGCCTGCTGGGCGAGGCCGGCGCCGGCTACGCCGTGCTGGAACACGCCACCGGCCGCGGCATCCTGGCGCTGTGCGCAGAGGCCGTGGGCGCCATGGACTGCGCCCGCGACGCCACCCTGGAATACCTGCGCACGCGCCGTCAGTTCGGCGTGCCCATCGGCAGTTTCCAGGCATTGCAACACCGCATGGCCGACGTGCTGCTGGAAATCGAGCAGGCGCGTTCGGCGGTCATCAACGCCGCCGCGGCGCTGGACCACCCCGACCGCGTCACCCGCGAACGCGCGCTGTCGGCCGCCAAATACACCATCGGCCGCATCGGCACGCTGGTGGCCGAAGAAAGCATCCAGCTGCACGGCGGCATCGGCATGACCTGGGAATTGCCGCTGGCGCACTACGCCAAGCGCCTGGTCATGATCGACCACCAACTGGGCGACGAAGACCACCACCTGCGGCGCTACATCGCGCTGGGGCAGGCATGATCGGCAAGGACACGACCATGACCCAGGCCTACGCCGCCCCGCCTATCGCCCCGCCCTTTTCGGCGCCGTTTCCGGTCAAGACCGCCGCCGACGTCGCACGCCTGGCGGCCCGGCCGCTGGCCGACACGCTGACGGTGCAAAGCACCTACGAGATCTTCCGCAATTCGGCCGCGGCCTTTGGCGCGCGCAAGGCGCTCACCTTCCTGCGCAGCGCCGACCCGGACGACTCGCCCATCCACTGGAGCTACAACGAGCTGCTGGCCGGGATCCACCAGACCGCCAACCTGCTGCATCGCCTGGGCGTCGGGCCGCGCGACGCGGTGGGCGTGCTGCTGCCCGGCTGCCTGGAATACCACCTGGCGCTGTGGGGCACCGAGGCCGCCGGCATCGTGCAGCCCCTGAACCCGCTGCTGACCGACGACAAGCTGGCCTCGCTCTTGACCACCGCCGGAGCCAAGGTGCTGATCGCCTACGGCTCGGACGCGGAATGCGGCGCCTGGTCCAAGGCACTGCGCCTGGTCGAACGCGTGCCGTCCCTGAAGACGCTGCTGCGCGTGGCGCCGCACGACGAGGCGCCCGACCAGCGCCCCACCCTGCCGGACTTCGCGCAGGACTTCAACGCGGCGCGGGCCGGGCAGCCGATGGACCGCCTGGTCAGCGAACGCGTCATCCGCGCCGAAGACGTGGCGGCGTATTTCCATACGGGCGGCACCACCGGCGCGCCCAAGCTGGCCATCCACACCCACGCCAACCAGGTCTTCACCGCCTGGGCCGCCGTGCAGCTGCAAGGCGCCGGGCCGGGCGACGTGGTCATCAACGGCTATCCGCTGTTCCATGTGGCGGGCGTGCTGCCGGCCTCGCTGGCGGCGCTGTCGGCCGGCGTGCAGACCGTCATCCCCACGACGCTGCTGCTGCGCAACCGCGACGTGCTGCGCAACTACTGGCGGCTGGTCGAGCGCCACCGCGCCACCTCGCTGCAGGGCGTGCCCACCATCCTGGCCGCGCTGGCCGACATTCCGCTGGCCGGGGCCGATATTTCCTCGCTGCGCTATTGCCGCACGGGGGCCGCGCCCTTGCCGGCCGAGCTGGCTGCGCGCTTCGAACGGCTGTTCGGCCTGCACGTGAACGAAAGCCTGGGCATGACCGAAATGGCCGGCATCACGTCCATCACGCCGCCGGGCTCGCGCTTTCCGGTCAATTGCGTGGGCTTTCCGCTGCCCTACGTGCAGGTGCGCGTGGCCGCGCTGGACACGCCCGCCGGCCAGCCCGCGCGCGACCTGCCGCCGGGCCAGCCCGGCATGCTGCTGTTCAAGTCGCCCAACGTGATTCCGGGTTTCCTCGACCCCGAGGACACCGCGCGCGCCTTCACCGACGACGGCTGGCTGATCAGCGGCGACGTGGGCGTGCTGGACGCCGAGGGCCGTCTGCACCTGCAAGGCCGCGCCAAGGACCTGATCATCCGCAGCGGCCACAACATCGACCCCAAGACCATCGAAGACGCCCTGGCCACGCACCCCGCGGTGCACATCTGCGCCGCCGTCGGCGCGCCCGACCCCTACGCCGGCGAACTGCCCATCGCCTTCGTCACGCTGGCCGAGGGCGCCGACGTGTCCGAAGCCGACCTGGTGGCCTATGCCGCCGCCCATGTCGACGAAGGCCCCGCGCGGCCCAAGCGGGTCATCGTGCTCGAACACATGCCCATGACCAACGTGGGCAAGATCTACAAGCCCGACCTGCGCCGCCTGGCCACGGCCGTGTCGGTGCAGGCGGTGGTCGAGCGGGTGCTGCAAAGCGCCGGCCTGCCGCCGGACAGTGCTGTCCTGCGCGTGCTGGCCGACGCGCAACCTGACGTCGCCGTAGAAGTCGACGCAACCACCCCCGCGCCGCTGAAGGAGCAGCTGCGCGAGGCGCTGGCCCGTTTGCCGGTCAAGGTCGCCGTCCACGGCTGACGACTGGCGCCCCCATAAAAAACACACAGGAGACAACCCCATCATGGTCCACCCCCCCCTGCGCCGCACCTGCCTGGCTGCCCTGCTGGCGCTGGCCGGCATCGCACTGGCCCCCGCCGCGTCGGCGCAAAGCGCCTTTCCCACCAAGCCCATCACCGTGATCGTGCCGTTCCCGGCCGGCGGGTCCACCGACCGCCACCTGCGCATCGTGGCGCAGGACGCGTCCAGGTACCTGGGCCAGACGGTCATCATCGAAAACCGCCCCGGCGCCGGCGGCACGCTGGGCCCGGCCACCATGTCGCGCACCGCCAAGCCCGACGGCTACACGGTCGCGCTATACACCCTGGCCATGCTGCGCATGCCCTACATGCAGAAGACCACCTGGGACCCGATCAACGACTTCACCTTCATCATCGGGCTGTCGGGCTATACCTTCGGCGTCACCGTGCGCGCCGATTCGCCGTTCAAGACCTTCAACGAATACATCGAGGCCGCGCGCAAGAACCCGGGCAGCGTCGATTACGGCTCGACCGGCGTGGGGTCGTCGCCGCACCTGCTGATGGAAGAAGTCGCCCTCAATGCCAAGGTCAAGCTGAACCACGTGCCCTACAAGGGCAACGCCGACATGCAGCAGGCGCTGCTGGGCGGCCACGTCATGGCGCAAAGCGACGGCACCGGCTGGGACCAGTTCGTGGACTCGGGCAAGATGCGCCTGTTGGTCACCTTCGGCGAAAAGCGCACCACCCGCTGGCCCGACGTGCCGACCGCGCTGGAACTGGGCTACAAGGTCAGTTCCACGTCGCCGTACGGCCTGGCCGGCCCCAAGGGCATGGACCCGGCGGTGGTCAAGGTGCTGCACGATGCCTTCAAGAAGGCCTTGCTCGATCCGGCCAGCCTGGACGTGATGAAGCAGCTGAACCAGGAACCCGTCTACCGCGACAGCGCCGACTACAAGGCGTGGGCGCAGGCCACCTACACGAAGGAAAAGGGCCTGATCGAGTACCTGGGGCTGATGGCGAAGGATTGACGCCGCCGCGCGCCGGGCGGCTTCGGCCCGGCGTGCGAGGGGGTCAAAGGCCAGGAGTCAAGGCGGGGCTTGGCGCGCAGCCTGGCCCCGCCTGTGCTTTTCAGAAGGCACTCTTGTACGCGTACAGGCCCGGGGCGCCGCCCGTCATCACGAACAGCACGGCGGCATCCGGCGCATGGTGGCCGGCGCGCACGTCGGCCAACAGGCCCGCGAAGGCCTTGCCGGAATACACCGGGTCCAGCAGCAGCCCTTCGCTGCGGGCCAGCAATTCCACCGCCTCGACCATGGCCGGGGTGGGCACGCCGTAGCCCGGGCCGCGCTGGCTGCCGTCCACCACGATGTCGGCCGGTGCCAGGGCTTCTGGCGCGGCCTGCTCTGCATCCGGCCCGGCCTGCAGCAGCGCCAGCGTGGCGGCCGTGAGATCCAGCGTCTTGGCGTGGGCGACCGCCTGCTCGGCCAGCGTGGAGAACGATTGCACCGTCGCCGCCGGCTTGCCCGCCGCGATCATGCCCGCGGCCAGCCCGGCGTGCGTGCCGGCGCTGCCGTTGGCCACCACCACGCGGGTGAATTCCACGCCGGATTCGCGCGACTGCGCCAGGATTTCCAGCGCGCAGGCCGCGTAGCCCAGCGCGCCCGTGGGCGTGGACCCGCCCAGCGGCGCCAGGTAGACGCGGCGGCCGGCCAGTTCCAGCGTGCGCACGCGTTCCAGCGCCGCGGCCATGGCATCGGCGCCGGCCGGCAGGTCATGCACCACCGCGCCCAGCAGGCGATTCAGCAGCATGTTGCCGTTTTCTTCGTAGTCGGCATCGCTGCGCGGCACGACGCGGCCCAGCACCAGCTCGCAGGCCAGGCCGGCGCGGGCGGCTGCCGCCGCCGTCAGGCGCGCGTGGTTCGATTGCAGGCCGCCCACGGTCACGACCGTGTCGGCGCCCATGCCGCGCGCCTCGCCCAGCAGGAATTCCAGCTTGCGCAGCTTGTTGCCGCCACCGCCCAGCGACATGTGATCGTCGCGCTTGACGTACAGGCGCACGCCATTGGCCGCCGTGCCCAGGGCCGCTTCCAGGCGGGCCAGGCGCTGGATCGGCGTGGGGCCGTCAAGCAAGGCGTAACGGGGAAAGCGCTGCAGCGCAGCGGCAAGATCGATGGCCATGGAGGGGTTTCCGAAAAGCAGGGATGAAGGCAGGCCGATGGACAGCCCGGAAGTCAGTGCGGACGTCGGCGTCAAGCCGTGCGGATGTCAGCCCGGACATCCGCGCGCAAGACGCCAGCAGACCCCAGCAGGATACGCCAAGACCGCCCCGCGATTCATCATGTCTGTCAGGGCGATTGTGTAGCGCTCGACAGCAATCGCGGTGCCGCCGCATCAGGCCGCAGGCAATCCCTGCGCCGCCTGGCCGATCTGGTCGAAACAGATGTCGCGCGCGATGCGGGTGGCGGGGCTTTCGCTGCGGCCGCGCAGCGTGACGAAGGCGAAGTGTGCGGCGATGTCGAAATCGGCCGGCGGCGGCACGCGCGCCAGCACACCCGCTGCCACGAGCGAGGCCGCCGACGCCAGCACGCCCAGGAACACGGCGTCCGACTGCGCGGCGATATCCAGCAGGCAGGCAATGTCTTCGCTTTCCCGGTGCAGCGCAAAACCCTCTGGCCTGGCCGCGGCGACGCGCCGGGCGATCTCGGGCGACAGGCCGGTGGACATGACCGGATACGCCAGCACCTGCGGCAGCGACGGCCGCGGGCCTTGCAACAGCGGGTGGCCGGGCCGGCAGACAAAGCCCGAGGCCAGCGCCGGCATCGGCGCCACGTCCAGGTCGGCGTCGTTGTCCAGCGTGCGCACATGCACCACCAGCGCATCCAGCGTGCGTTCGCGCAGGCTGACCAGCAGCGAATCGGTGGGCCCGCGCGACAGCTTGACGCGCAGCGCGGGGTGGCCGTGCAGCATGCGGCGCATCAGCGGCACGCTGAGCAAGGCGCTGGGCGCGGCGCCCAGGCCCAACGCCACCGAGCCGGTCTGGCCCTGCGCCAGCATCTCGGCTTCGCGGCGGATTTCGTGCACTTCGGCCAGCACGCGGCGGGCGCGCTGCGCCACCTGGCGGCCCAGCGGCGTGGCCTCGTTGCGCTTGCCGATGCGATCGACCAGCGGCGCGCCCAATTCGGCTTCCAGCAACTGAATGCTGCGGCTGAACGCCGGCTGCGACAGGTGCAGCGCTTCGGCCGCCCGGGTGAAGGAGCCGGTTTCCAGCAGCGCCACCAGGTGGGCCAGTTGCGACAGGTTCATGAGTGGATCGCCTCGTCAGGTGGGCACAAAACCATGCATAAAACGCATTGTAATCAGCCAATCAATCGATTGGACAGATGAAATCACCGCTTCTAGCATTCTGGAAAACACTACGACACACCAAGGGACCTTCATGAAAAAGCTGCTGTTTTCCGCTGTAGCCATCGTGGCCGCGCTGGGCGCGGGCATTGCCCGGGCCGACGATTACCCCGCCCGCCCCGTCTCGCTGATGGTGCCCTACCCGGCCGGCGCGGCCAGCGACATCACCGCCCGCGCGCTGCAAGGCCCGATGGCGCAGGCGCTGGGCGGCCAGGTCATCGTGGAAAACCTGGGCGGGGCCAACGGCGCGCTGGGTGCCAACCGCGTGCTGGGCGCAGGGGCCGACGGCTATTACCTGTTCCAGGGCTCGCCCAACGAACTGATCCTGGCCGGGCTGACCAATAAGTCGGTCAGGTACAAGCCGGAAGCGTTCCGCATGATCGCGCCGGTGGCGACCTCGCCGTATGTGGTGGTGACCCGCGCCGACCTGGGCGCGGCCAATGTCGACGAACTGGTGGCCATGGCGCGCGCGCGCAGCGTGCCGCTGACGTACGGATCGGGCGGTGCCGGGTCGATGATCCACCTGATCACCGAAGCGCTGTCGCGCCGCGCCGGTGTCCCGTTGACGCACATTCCGTACCGCGGCGGTGCGCCGCTGATCACCGACATGGCCGGCGGCCAGATCGACTTTGCCATCATGCCGTACCAGGCCAACTATGACGACCTGCGGCGCGAGGGTCGGCTCAGGATCATCGGCACGCTCAACCGCGAACGCCTGGCGGCGCTGCCCGACGTGCCCAGCGTGCAGGAAAGCGCCAGCCTGAAAGACTTCAACTACGCCATCTGGACCGCCTACCTGGTCAAGCAGGGCACGCCCGACGCGGTGGTGCAGAAGCTGCATGCCGCCGTCGAGGCATCCCTGGCCGATCCCGCGGCGCGCAAAACGCTGCTGGCCCAGGGCAAGATCCTGTTCGATCCGCAGACCCTGGCCGACAGCGCCGCCTTCTATGCCGAACAGACCGCCGCCCTGACCGAACTGGTGCGCGCCAGCGGTTTCACGGCGGACTGAGCGCCCGGCGCTTCCTCTTACTCGCCCCGCGCGGCCGCCGCGGGGGCCTGCATTCCGATCCATGGAGTTCCGCATGTCCGACACCCTGATCCAGCCCGTGCTGGCGCATCTTGCAGCACGCCAGCCGCTGATCGAGCATTGGCTCAAGGCCTTCCTGCGCATTCCCAGCGTCAGTGCCGATCCGGCCTTTGCGCCAGGCATGGCGCAAGCGCGTGACTTCCTGTGCGAACGGCTGCGCCGCGAAGGCCTGGCCAACGTGCAGTTGCTGGACGGCGGCGGCGAGCCGGCCGTCTACGGCGAATGGCTGGGCGCGCCCGGCAAGCCCACGCTGCTGATCTACGGCCATTACGACGTGCAGCCGGCCGATCCGCTGGACCTGTGGCGCACGCCGCCTTTCGAACCCACCGAGATCGACGGCCGGCTGTATGCCCGCGGCACGTCCGACGTCAAAGGGTCGACCACGGTCGCGCTGGAAGTGGTGTTCGCCTACCTGGCCACGCTGCGCAGCTGCCCGGTCAACATCAAGCTCTTCATCGAAGGCGAGGAAGAAACCGGCAGCCCCACCTTGCGCACCCTGATCCAGCGCCACGGGCCGCTGCTGGCCGCCGACGCGGTGCTGTCGGCCGACGGCGGCCGCGCCAGCGCGCAGGTGCCCACCATCAATACCGGCGCGCGCGGCCACGCAGCGCTGGAAATCCGCCTGCGCACGGCCGGCAAGGACCTGCATTCGGGCCGTTACGGCGGTGGCGTGCGCAATGCGCTGCACGAAATGGCGGCGCTGCTGGCCACGCTGCACGCGGCGGACGGCCGCGTGGCGGTGGCCGGCTTTGATGACGACGCCACGCCGCCCACGCCGCGCCAGCGCCAGGACACCGCCGCCTTTCCGTACGACGAAGCCGCCTTCTTCACCGACGTGGGCGCAGCCAGCCACGGCGAGCCCGGCTACAGCCCGCGCGAACGCATCACGCTGCGCCCGGCGCTGGACGTGAACGGCATGTGGGGCGGCTACACCGGCGCGGGCACCAAGACCATCATCCCGTGCGAGGCCGCGGCCAAGCTGACGGTGCGCGTGGTGCAGGGCCAGGACCCCGCCCGGGTCATCCGCGCCGTGCTGGCCCACCTGCAAGCCGCCTGCCCGCCCGGCTGCGCGCTGGACGTGACCGCCCTGACCGACGGTTCGCCCGCCTCGACCCTGGCGCCCCGGCATCCGCTGGTACGCGCGGCCAGCGACGTGCTGCGGGCCAGCGCCGGCCAGGAACCGATCCACGTGCGGCTGGGCGCCAGCGTGCCGATCACGTCGCTGTTCAAGGAAACGCTGGGCATCGACACGCTGATGTTCGGCTTCAACCTGCCGGACGAGGACGTGCATGCCCCCAATGAGTTCTTCCGGCTGGGTTCGATCCGCGAAGGCGTGCAGGCCTGGACGCGGCTGCTGGACGCGTTGAGCCGCTATACGCCGGCGGCGTTCAGGCAGGGCTGACGGGCGGCCGCCACACGCGGTCAGCAGGCGCGGCGCCCTGGCGCCGCGGGCCCGGCCGTTCCTGGCCTGCGCGCGCCAGCGCCGGGGCGCCAGCGGGGCCAAGGCGCCGCCACCGCATTCGCGCACAGGTTTGGTATGCAATAAATGTTGCCTTTCCTGTACGCGTTTTTGCTAGACTGACTGCCCTGCGTTCTCCCCTGTCGGCCATTGTTGCCGCGCCCAATGACCGAGCAAGCCCTTCCCGACCCCAGTGCCGACGATATCGCCCGCGCCATCGCCGCCGCCATCGTGGCCCACCGCCTGCCCCCGGGCACCCGTCTGCGCGAAGAGGCCCTGGCGCGGGTCTACAAGGTCAGCCGCACCAAGATCCGCGCGGCGCTCCTGATGCTGTCCAAGGACAAGCTGATCAACATCGTGCCCGACAAGGGCGCCTTCGTCAGCAAGCCCGACGCCAACGAGGCGCGCGAGGTCTACGCCGTGCGCCGCATCCTGGAAGCGGCGCTGGCGCGCGAATTCGTGGCGCGGGCCACCGCCGCCGACTACCGCCGCATCGACGCCCACCTGGCCGAGGAACGCGCCGCGGTGGAAAGCGGCGACGTGCAGGCACGCAACCGCCTGCTGGGCGACTTCCATATCCTGCTGGCCGAGACGGTGGGCAATTCGGTGCTGACGGGCATGCTGCGCGAACTGTCGGCGCGCAGCGCCGTCATTACCGTGCTGTATCAAAGCTCGCACGACGCCAGTTGCTCGTCGCGCGAACACCATGCCTTCATCGAGGCCGCGCGCGCCGGCGACGCCGAACGCGCCTGCGCGCTGATGGACGAGCACCTGGAACACGTGCAGACCGCCCTGGACTTCAACGAAGACGACCGCGCCGGCGGCGACCTGGTGACCGCCCTGCTCAGCTGACGTGCAGCGAGTTTGATCCCGCTCAACTTGTGCCACATGGCCGCCCGATACAGTGGTACGTAGACGGCCGCCATTCGCGGGGGCCGCGGCACAAGCACGGGAGACATCATGTACAAGCACATCCTCATCCCCACGGACGGCTCGCCGCTGTCCACGGAAGGCGTCGTCAAAGCCCTGGACCTGGCCCGCGCGCTGGGGGCCCAGGTCACCATCCTGACCGTCGAAGAGCCCTTTCATGTGTTTGCCATGGGCGCGGCCCAGGTGGCCCACAACCTGAACGAATACCAGGACCAGATCCGCGCCCAGGCCGAACGCCTGCTGAGCGCGGCGGCGTCGCAGGCGCGCGAAGCCGGCGTGCCGTGCGAAACGCTGCGCGCCACGCACGAAGACCCCTACCAGGCCATCATCGACGCCGCCCGCGACCGCCGCTGCGACCTGATCGCCATGGCCTCGCACGGCCGCCGCGGCATGGCCGCCGTGGTGCTGGGCAGCCAGACGCAGAAGGTGCTGGCGCATTCCACGACGCCGGTGCTGGTGTACCGCAAGCAGGCTTGAGCGTCGTCCCGTGCGGTGTTTGACGGCGCCGCGGGCCGGCAGGCATGCCGGCTCGCGGCGGCGGCACGATCACGCCCCCGGACGCAGCAATTGCCCCATTCTTTCCTGTATCCACTGTTCGGTGGGGCTGGGGCTGCGGCCCTGCAGCCATAGCGTGCGCACCGACAGCGGCGGCAGGGACAGGCCCGCACACGGCACGCCGACCAGATCGTTGCGATAGCCCTCGTATTCGGCGATGTTCAGCGGCAGGATCGCCCAGCCCAGGCCGTCGGCCGCCATCGCCGCAATGCTGTAGAAGCTGTCCGAACGCCAGGCTGATGGGCTCATCACCACGTCCTGCACGCCGTCCATCTGCATCACCAGCTGGCGATGCCGCGCCAGGTCGTTGCGCGTGACGTCGCGCAGCGCGGCCAGCGCATGCCCACGCGCCACGAAGATGCCCTGCCCCACGTCGCCTAGATAGCGATGGGCGAACGCCGCCCCCGGATCCCCCCGGTCGAAATGAAACGCCACGCTGGCGCGGCCCTGCTGCACATAGTCGGCCACTTCGGTGGCCGTGCCGTTCAGCTGGGTCAGTTCCAGCGCCGGGAAGCGCGCCGACACCTCTTTGACCAGTTCGCCCAGCACCAGGTAGGGCAAGGCTTCGTCCAGCGCCACGCACAGGCGCGCATCCTGCCCGGCGGCGAACGACAGCGCGCGCTGCTCCAGCCCCGCCGCCTGGCGCAGCAGTTCGCGCGCCTCTTGCAGCAGCACCTGGCCCGCCTGCGTCAACGTGGCGTTGCGGCGCGAGCGGTCGAACAGTTCCACCCCCAGGTCGGCCTCCAGCAGGCCCAGCGACGTGCTGACGGCCGATTGCGCCCGGCCCAGTTGCCGGGCCGCCGCCGAGAACGAGCCCGCGTCGGCCGCCGCCACGAAATGCCTCAGCTGATCCAACGTCCAGTTCATGATGGCCCCTTTCAATCCATCTATTTTATAGATGCAATCAAACTTTTTATAGAAATTATGTAGATAGATAATGGCGGCCTTACAGGAGTATCCCTATGACGCAGCGCAACCTTACCCACGCTGTCGCCCCAGCCGCCCCTGGCCGCTGGCTCGTGCTGGCCATCGTGTCCAGCGCCCTGTTGCTGATCGTGGTGGACATGACGGTGCTCTATACCGCCTTGCCCCGGCTCACGCACGAACTCGGCGTGACGGCCTCGTCCAAGCTCTGGATCGTCAACATCTACGCGCTGGTGGTTTCCGGCCTGCTGCTGGGTATGGGCACGCTGGGCGACCGCCTGGGCCACAAGCGCCTGTTCATGATGGGCCTGGTGGTGTTCGGCGCGGCCTCGCTGGCCGCGGCCTATTCGCCCAACCCGGGCGCCCTGATCGCCGCGCGCGCCGTGCTGGCGATCGGCGCGGCCATGATGATGCCGGCCACGCTGTCGATCCTGCGCCTGACCTTCACCGACGAACGCGAGCGCGCCGTCGCCATCGGCGTGTGGGCCTCGGTCGCCTCGGGCGGCGCCGCGCTGGGCCCGGTCATCGGCGGCGTGCTGCTGGAACACTTCTGGTGGGGCTCGGTGTTTCTCATCAACCTGCCCATCGTGCTGCTGGCGCTGCCGCTGGCGCGCCGCTACATTCCGGCCAGCCGCCCCGACCGCCAGCGCCCGTGGGACCTGACCGGTTCGCTGCAGGTCATGGCGGGCCTGATCCTGACGGCGTACGCCCTGAAGGAACTGGGCCGCGCCCAGCCGTCCTGGCTGCATGCCGGGCTGGCCTGCGTGGGCGGCGCCGCGATGCTGGCCGTCTTCGTGCGGCGCCAGCGCGCGCGGCCCTACCCGCTGATCGACTTCGCCATCTTCCGCAACCCCAGTTTCAGCTCGGCGGTGGCGTCGGCGCTGTTCGCCGCGGCCGCCCTGCTGGGCATGGAACTGGTCTTCAGCCAGCGCCTGCAGCTGGTGCTGGGCATGTCGCCGATCGACGCGGCGCTGTACATCCTGCCTTTGCCGCTGGCTGCCTTCATTGCCGGACCGCTGGCGGGCTGGCTGCTGTCGCGCGTGAGCGGCGCGCGGCTGCTGTTCGTGTCGCTGCTCGTGTCGGGCCTGGGCATGGCCGGCTACCTGTTCAGCTTCGATGGCGCCCTGGCCGCGCAGATGACCAGCCTGTGCGTGCTGGGCGTGGGCATCGGCGCCACCATGACGGCCGCATCCAGCACCATCATGCAAAGCGCCACGCCGGAACGCGCCGGCATGGCCGCGTCCATCGAAGAAGTGTCGTACGAACTGGGCGGCGCGCTGGGCGTGACGCTGATGGGCTCGATCCTGTCGGGCGTGTATGCCCACACGCTGGATGTGCCGGCGGGCTTGCCGGCCGCCGGCGCGGGCGCCGCGCGCGACAGCCTGGACGAAGCCCTGATCGTGGCCGAGGGCCTGTCGGCCGACCTGGGCGCCTCGCTGGCGCACCTGGCCCGCACGGCTTTCGATGCGGGCTACGGGTCATCGCCACGGCCACGGTGATGCTGCTGGGCACCGCCATCCTGGTGCTGCTGAACCGGCTGCGCGGCGGCGCCCGGTCACGCGGGGCGACGGCGGGCTGATCCTGCGCCCGACGCCGTCGCGCGGGCGGGCAGCTATTTCATGACCGCAGTGCGAAAGGCCTGGTCCATATCGGCGATCAGGTCTTCTTCGTGCTCCAGGCCGATCGAAATGCGGATCAGGCCTTCGGACACGCCGGCCGCGTCGCGCTCGGCGGCCGGCACGCCCGAATGCGTGGTGGACGCGGGATGGCACACCAGCGACTCGGTGCCGCCCAGGCTGACCGCCGACTTGAACAGGCGCAGCGCATTGATGAAGCGAAACGCCTTGGGCCGCCCGCCGTCCAGCACGAACGCAAAGGTCGACCCCGGGCCGGTGCACTGGCGCTTGTAGACGGCCTGGTAGGCGTCGTCCGCGATCATTTCCGGATGGAAGATCTGCACTTTCTCGTGCGGATTGCCCGCCAGCCACTGCGCCACCTTGGTCGCGCTGCGCGCGGCCTGCTTCATGCGCAGCACCACGGTTTCCATCGAGCGCGTGATCATCCAGCACGAATGCGGGTCCAGTTGCGACCCGAAGGCGCTGCGGATGGCGCGCACTTTCTTGATCAGCTCTTTCGTGCCAGTGACCGCGCCGGCCACCAGGTCGCTGTGGCCGCCGACGTATTTGGTCAGCGAATACACGCACAGGTCCACGCCCTGCTCGGCCGGCTTCTGGAAGATGGGTCCCAGCAGCGTGTTGTCGCACACCGAGATCGGGCGGTAGCCGTGGCGCGACGCAAACGCGTCCAGCTCGGCCGTCATGGCCTGGAAGTCGATCAGCGCGTTGGTCGGGTTGGCCGGCGTTTCCACATAGAACAGGCGCACCGGGCCCTTGGCCGCGGCGGCTTCCAGGGCGTCGCGCATGCTTTGCGCCGACAGGCCGTCATGGATCGGATGCGAGCCGATGCCCCATTCCGGAAAGATCTTGGCGATCAGCGTTTCGGTGCCGCCGTACAGCGGCACGGACTGCACCAGCTGATCGCCCGGCCGCAGGAATGCCAGGAACACCGCGCTGATCGCCGACATGCCGCTGGACGTGACCGCGGCGTCTTCCGAGCCGTCCAGCAAGGACAGGCGGTCTTCGACGATTTCCAGGTTGGGATGGTTGAAGCGGCTGTACACCAGCCCGGCCGATTCGCCCTGCGGCAAGGGCTTGCGGCCCGACACCAGGTCGAAGAACTCGGCGCCGTCTTCGGCCGACCGGAACGCGAAGGTCGACGTGAGGAACACCGGCGGCTTGACCGCCCCTTCGGACAGGAAGGGGTCGAAGCCATACGACATCATCTGCGTTTCCGCGTGCAGCGGACGGCCGAAGATGTCTTTCTTGTGATAACTGGAATAACTCATGGTGTGCCTCTCTTTGGGGGAATTGCGGCCTACCTGCGGGCAACGTGCTCGTTCGGACACGATAGCGCCGCCCGCCGGGCGATGCAGCGAGTATGGGCCGCCCCGGCCACAATTTTCTTTCCATTTCTGCTGTCGAGATCGGATAATGAGAAATATTGTTTCCCATAACTCACCAACCATGAAAGACACTGCCTTGTTACATCAACTTGACGCGATCGATTGGAAAATCATGAAAATCCTTCAAGAAGATGGTCGCCTGTCCAACGCCGAACTGGCCGAGCGCGTGTCGCTGTCCGCCTCGCCCTGCTGGAAGCGGCTCAAGCGCCTGGAAACCTCGGGCGTCATCCGCGGCTACCAGGCCATCCTGGACCGCCGCGCGCTGGGCATGGGGGTGGTGGCCTTCGTCAGCATCTCGCTGGACAACCACACCGAGAAAACCTGCCACGCCTTCGAGGCCTCGGTGGCCGCCATGCCCGAAGTGCTGGCCTGCCACAACACCACCGGCCAGCACGACTACCTGCTGCACATCGTGGCGCGCGACTTCGACGCCTATTCCGAATTCGTGCGCAACCGCCTGCGCACGCTGCCCGGCGTGAAGGAACTGCTCAGCACGCTGTCGATGCACGAAGTGAAGTCGTCGACCAAGCTGCATCTGTAGCGCTTGCCGCGGCGTGCCCCCTTGCGCCAGAAAACCACAGCCGCCAGAGGTGTCATGAAGCTGTAGCGACCGAAAAATAGAGTGTCGATTCCGATTGAATCCCAAAGAGGACTTCCTGTTATGAAATCGACGCTCCGCATTGCGGCGGCTGGCGCCTGCCTGTCCGTCTTCGCCCTCTGCCCCGCCCTCTCGGCGGCGGCCACCGCCCCCTCGGTCCAGCTGTACGGCCTGATCGACACCGGCCTGCAATACGTCAACAACGGTCCGGGCGGCAACAGCAAGACCGGCCTGGCCACGGGCAATCTCAGCGGTTCGCGCTGGGGCCTGCGCGGCACCGAAGACCTGGGCGATGGCCTGTCCACCGTGTTCGTGCTGGAAAACGGCTTTGATTCCGACAACGGCACCACCATGCAGGGCGGACGCCTGTTCGGCCGCCAGGCCTACGTGGGCCTGGCCAGCAAGGACTGGGGCCGCCTGACGCTGGGCCGCCACAACACGCTGATGATCGAATGGATGAGCAAGTACAACCCGTTCGACAACGCCAACTTCTCGATCAAGCGCCCTGACGCGGCATTCTCCGACCGCACCGACAACGCCGTCATGTACGTCGGCAAGTTCGGCCCCGTGTCGGTCGGCGGCTACTACAGCTTCGGCTGGAACAACGAACAATCGTTCGACGACAAGACGCTGGGCCGCATGATCGGCGGCGGCGTGCGCTATCAGTCCGGCGGCCTGGACGCCGGACTGCTGTACCACTCCAAGAACGCCGACAAGCCGGCCAAGGGCGCCAACAGCGACAACCGCGAAGACCGCATCGTGGCCGGCGTGTCGTACGACTTCGACGGCTTCAAGCTGTACGGCGGCTACCGCTGGCTGGAACAGAAGCTGACGCAGCGCAACTACAAGAACAACCTGACCTGGCTGGGTTTCACCTACCTGCCGGTGCAGAACAACCGACTGTCGTTCACCGTGTATCACCTGGACGATGCCGTCTGCGACGACATGAACAACGCCGTCTGCCCCGCCGCGCAAGCCGCGGGCACCGGCCAGAAGTCGACCATGTTCGTGCTGGGCAACGAATATGACCTGTCCAAGCGCACCACGGTGTATGCGGTGGCGGCCTACGCGGTCAACGACGACAAGTCGTCGCAGAGCGTCATCGGCGGCAAGTACGGCGCCAACGTCGAGCCGGGCAAGAACCAGTTCGGCCTGAACCTCGGCCTGCGGCACCGGTTTTGAGCGCGCTTGATCCCACCGCGGGCGGCACGGCGATTGCCGTGCGCGGCCTGCGGCACGCCTTCAACGGCCACACCGTGCTGGACGGCGTCGACCTGGACGTGCCCGCGGGCACCGTCCTGGCGCTGCTCGGCCCGTCGGGCTGCGGCAAGAGCACCCTGCTCAAGGCCCTGGCGGGCTTGCTGCGGCCGCAGTCCGGCCGCATCGACTTCGGCGGCGCCACCGTCTGCGACGCGCGGCGCCACGAGCCGCCGGAACGCCGCGGCCTGGGCATGGTGTTCCAGGACTACGCCCTGTGGCCGCACCTGAGCGTGGCGCAGAACGTCGCCTTTCCGCTGGAAATGCGCGGGGTGCCGCGGCGCGAGCGGCCCGCCCGAGTGCAGCAAGCCCTGGCCCTGGTCGGCCTGGACCAGCACGCCACGCGCCGCCCGTCGGACCTGTCCGGCGGCCAGCAGCAGCGCGTGGCGCTGGCCCGCGCCATCGTGGCGCGGCCGCGCGTGCTGCTGTTCGACGAACCGCTGTCCAACCTGGACCGGGCCCTGCGCGAATCGCTTTGCGTCGAGATCGGCGCACTGCTGCGCCGGCTCGGCACCACCGCCGTCTATGTCACCCATGACCACGAGGAAGCCCATGCCCTGGCGCACACGATCGCCCGCATGGCGCACGGCCGCATCGCCGACCTTGTCATGTCCAAACCCCGGGACTCTGCCTAAAATGCCCCACGCACCCCTTTCAAAACTCCTCGCTACGTTCTTTATGACGCTTTCGTTCGGATTGGCCTCGGGCCAGGCCAAGGCGCTTACCGTTTACACCGCGGGCCCCGGCGGCCTGATCAAGCAATTGGCCGCGGGCTTCCAGGAAAAGACCGGCATCAAGGTCGACGTGTTCCAGGCCACCACCGGCAAGGTGATGGCCCGCCTGGAAGCCGAGGCCGCCAATCCGCGCGCCGACGTACTGATCTCGGCCTCGTGGGACACCGCGCAAGACCTGGACCAGCGCGGCTGGCTGCTCGCCTATGACAGCCCCAATGCGGCCCAGGTGCCGGCGCGCTTCAAGACCCCGACCTACGTCGCGCAGGGCATTTCCGCACTGGGCATCGTCTGGAATTCGCGCAGCGGCACGCCCGAACCGCGCGACTGGTCCGACCTGACCGGCCCGCAGTTCAAGCAGGCCGTCACCACGCCCGACCCGGCGCTGTCCGGCGCCTCGCTGGACCTGCTGCTGGGCCTGCAAAGCGCCCAGGGCGAAGCCGCCTGGAAGCTCTTTGAAACGCTGCGCGACAACGGCATGACGATCTCGGGCCCCAACGCCCAGGCGCTGACGCCGGTGCTGCAAGGCGCCAAGGCGGCGGTGTTCGGCGCGGTCGACTACGTGTCGTACGCCAGCGTCGAAAAGGGCGAATCCATCAAGGTCATCTTCCCGTCCAGCGGCACCGCCATCGCGCCGCGTCCGATGATGATCCTGAAGACCACCAAGGCGCCCGACGACGCCCGCAAGTTCATCGACTACGTGCTGTCCGAAGACGGCCAGCGCGCCGTCGCCGACGCCTGGCTGATGCCTGCGCGCCAGGACGTGGCCGGCAAGCGGCCCCTGTTCAAGGACCTGGCGCTGCTGCCCGAGACCGCGCCCGGCGCCCACCGCGCCGAGGTGCTGGCCCGGTTCGCCCGCCTGTTCGGCCAACACTGACCGACCGGGATGCCGGCCCGCCCGGCATCCCCACCCCCACCATGAAAAGCGTCTTCATCCTGGCGGCCATCACCCTGGCCGCCCTGGGCGTGCTCGTCGCCCTGCCGATGGCCTTCGTCGCATTGCAGGCCATCTTTCCGCACCTGGCCGACGGGTCGCTGCGCAACCCCTTCGGCGCCTGGGCGGCCACCCTGGCCACGCCGGCCGCACTGACCTTGATCGGCGGCACCCTCAAGCTGGGCCTGGGCGTGGCGGCCGTCAGCGCCGTGATCGGCATTCCGCTGGGCGCCCTGCGTGGTCTGTTCCAGGTGCCGCTGGCGCGGCTGTGGGACCTGCTGTTCCTGGTGCCCTTTTTGCTGCCGCCCTACATCGCCGCGCTGTCCTGGACCATGGCGCTGCAACCGCGCGGCTACCTGGAACAGCTGGCCGGCTTCCACCTGGGCCCGCTGCTGTTTTCCCCGGCGGGCGTGACGCTGGCGATGGGGCTGGCGATCTTTCCGGTGGTGTATTTCGCCGTGTCGCGCAGCATGGCCGCCACCGGCGCGAGGCTGGCGGACGTGGCGCGCGTGTTCGGCGCCGGGCCCTGGCGCGCCTTCGTGCGCGTCACCCTGCCGCTGGCGCTGCCGGCCATCGCGGCCAGCCTGCTGCTCGCCTTCACCCTGGCCATCGAGGAATACGGCGTGCCCGCCGCGCTGGGCTCGCAGGCCGGCGTCAGCGTCATGACCACCGCCATCGAGCGGCGACTGGCGGACTGGCCCATCGACCTGCCCGGCGCCGCGCTGCTGTCCATGGTGCTGGTAGCGTTGGCGTTGACCGCCTACGCAGTGCAGCGCGCGCTGGTGGCCGGACGCGGCTTCGAAACCACCACCGGCAAGCCCGCCCCGCTGGCGCGCGGCCCACTCGGCCCCTGGCGCTGGCCGGTGCTGGCCCTGTTTGTCGCCGTCGCGCTGGTGGCGGTCGCGGCGCCGCTGGCCTCGATGCTGGCGGCCGCCTTGACGCGCCACGTCTCGGCGGGCCTGTCGCCGGCCAACCTGACCCTGGCCCATTTCGCGGCCTTGTTCCAGAGCGGCGGCGAAGCCTGGCAGGCGTTGTCCACCAGCCTCTTCCTGGCCAGCGGCACGGCGCTGGCGGCCGGCGCCGTGGGCCTGCTCGCGGCCTGGTGCGTAGCGGGCCGGCACGTGCCGGGCGCCGCCGTCATCGACGCGCTGGCGCTGCTGCCCGCCGCCCTGCCCGGCGTGGTGGTGGGCGTGGGGCTGATCCTGGCCTGGAACCAGCCGTTCTGGCCCGCGTCGCCCTACGGCACCTGGGGCATCCTGCTGCTGTCGTACACCTGCCTGCTGCTGCCCTACCCCGTGCGCTACGTCAGCGCGGCGCTGTCGCAGATCGGCGCCAACCTCGAAGCGGCCGCGCGGGTGCACGGCGCCAGCGCGGCGGCGGCGCTGCGCCGCATCGTGCTGCCGCTGGTGCTGCCGGGCCTGGCCGCGTCGATGCTGATGGTGTTTGCCGTGGCCTCGCGCGAATTGGTCACCTCGCTACTGCTGGCGCCGGCCGGCGTGCAGACGGTGTCGATCTTCGTCTGGCGCCAGTTCGAGCAAGGGTCCGTGGGCGAAGGCATGGCCATGGCCGCGGTGGCCGTGACCGTCAGCCTGACGCTGATGCTGGCGGCCACGCTGATCCGGCGCCGGCAATAAGGCTGGCCTGAAGCGCCGCGGGGCCTTGCCTTGCAAAGGCACGGCCCCGCGCGCAGGCCCCGCACAACGCCGGGGCCGTTTGCTGAATTACATCTGCCCCTGCACTACCCGGTTGCGGCCCTGGCGCTTGGCCTGGTACAGCCCGCGGTCGGCCACCTGGATCAGGTCGGTGCAAGGCTGGTCGGCCACCGGTACGGCCGTGGCAGTGCCCACGCTGACGGTCAGCCACGGTCCGCCGCCCGCATCCTTCTGCGGAATCTGCATCGCTTCCACCGCGCGGCGCAGCTTTTCGGCGGCCAGGCGGGCGCTGCCCGCCGGCGTGCCCGGCAGCACCAGCGCGAATTCCTCGCCGCCAAAACGCGCCGCCAGGTCGGTGGACCGGTCGCAGCTGGCAAAAATGGTGTTGGCCACGCGTTTGAGGGCCTCGTCGCCGGCGATGTGGCCGTAGGTGTCGTTGTAGGACTTGAAGTGGTCCACGTCGATCATCAGCATGCTGATCTCGCGCCCGTCACGGCGCGCACGCAGCCATTCGGCGTTGAGGTATTCATCGAAATAACGGCGGTTGCCCAGGCCCGTCAGGCCGTCCGAATTGGTCAGGCGGCGCAGTTCCATATTGCTTTCCAGCAGCTGCTGCTGGCTCTGGCGCAGGGCCTGGTAGGCCTCGTCACGTTGCACCATCGCCAGGTACGAGCGCGAGTGGTAGCGGATGCGGGCCACCAGTTCGATCGAATCGGGCAGCTTGACCAGGTAGTCGTTGGCGCCGGCCGCGAACGCCGCGCTCTTGATGGCCGGGTCTTCCTTGGTGGACAGCACGATGATGGGAATGTCGCGCGTCACCGGATGGCTGCGGTATTCCTGCACCAGGCTCAGGCCGTCCACGCCCGGCAGCACCAGGTCCTGCAGAATCACGGTGGGCCGCGTCTGGATGGCGACGGTCAGGGCCTTGTAGGGGTCCGAACAATAGTGGAAGTCAATGTTGCCCTCCGTGGCCAGGGACCTGCGGATGGCCTCGCCGACCATCACCTGGTCGTCGACCAGCAATACCATGGCCGCATGCGAATTCAGGTCCGCCGACGCCGGGCTGTCAATGGGAGGGTGCATAGTGTCTGTCCTTGATGTCTCGCTGTATCCGCCGGCTCAAGCAAACGCCTGGATCAAACGGGGGGCAATCTTGTCCAACGGGCGGATTTCAACGGCGGCCTGCAGCGCGGCCGCCGCTTTCGGCATGCCATAGACTGCGCTGGTGGCCTGGTCCTGGGCAATGGTCAGGCAGCCGCGCTCGCGCAGCGCCTTCAGGCCGCGCGCCCCGTCCTGGCCCATGCCCGTCAGCAGCACGCCGACCGCCAGGCCGCGCCAGTGCTGCGCCACGCTATGAAAGAATACGTCAATTGAGGGACGGTACAGGCTTTCTTTGGGATTCTCGGTGTAACGCAGCGTACCATCCGCCACCAGATGCAGATGGTCGTCGGTGCCGGCAAGCAATACCTGGCCCGGCGCCGGGCGCTCGCCTTCGCGCACCAGCCGCACCGGCAGATCGACCTGATCGTTGAGCCAGTCGGCCATGCCAGCGGCGAACGAGGCGTCCACGTGCTGTACCAGCACGATGCCGGCGGGAAACGTCACGGGCAGGTCGCGCAGCAGTTGCGCCAGCGTGGCCGGGCCGCCGGCCGACGCGCCGATCACCAGCAGCCCCTGCGACGGGCCCGGCTGGGTCGCGCTGCGGGCCACCGGCGTCAGCGCCGTGCGGTTATTGCCGTAGCGGCCGATCAGCCAGCCGATATTGCGGATCTTGCGCAGCAAGGGCGTGGCCGCCGTGCGCAGGTCGGCGCTGCCCACCACCGGCGTGTCCACCGCGTCCAGCGCGCCGTAGCCCATGGCATCGAACACGCGCGCAGTGTGGCGGGCCACGTCGACCGTCACCACCACGATGGCGCAGGGAGTTTCGGCCATGATGCGGCGCGTGGCCTCGACGCCGTCCATGACGGGCATGATCAGGTCCATCAGCACCACGTCGGGGCGGTCCTGGGCACAGCGTTCCAGGGCCTCCTGGCCGTTGGCCGCCACCCAGGCGACTTCCAGCCCGGGTTCCAGGGCGATGACACGCCGCAGGGTTTCGACGGCCATCTGCAGATCGTTGACGATGCCGATTCTCACGTTCGCGCCTTTCCGATCAGGTCTTCGACGGCGTCCAGCAGGGCGTCGTCGTGGAAGCTGCCCTTGGCGAGGTAATAGTCGGCACCGGCATCCAGGCCGCGCCGCCTGTCCTCTTCGCGATCTTTGTAGGACACTACCATCACCGGCAGGCTTTGCAACTTGGGGTCAGCCTTGATGCGCGTGACCAGCTCGATGCCGTCCATGCGCGGCATGTCGACGTCGGTCACCACCAGGTCGAAGGGCTCGTTGCGCAGCATGTTCCAGCCGTCCATGCCGTCCACCGCCACCGCCACGTCAAAGCCGCGGTTCAGCAGCAGCTTGCGTTCCAGTTCGCGCACGGTCAGCGAATCGTCCACCACCAGCACGCGCTTGCGGCGCCGCGCCTGCGCCACCGGGCCACCGCCGTCCACGCGGGTCAAGCGCCCGCCTTCGACCAGCTTCTGCACCGACAGCAGCATGTCCTCGACGTCCAGGATCAACAACGGCGTGCCGTCGTCCATCAGCGAACCGGCCATCACGTCCTGCACCTTGCCCAGGCGCGGGTCCAGCGGCTGCACGACCAGGGTGCGCTCGCCCACGTAGCGATCCACGGCGATGCCGTAGCGCTTGTCGTGGTCGCCCACCACCACGACCTGCAGCGTCTCGGCCGCCGGGGCGGGGTCGCCCGACCGCAGGATCTGGCGCGCCGACACCAGGCCGATCTGGCGGTCCATGAAGCGGAAATGCTGGTGCCCTTCAAGCTGCTCGATGTCCTCGGCGCGCACCTGCAACGCGTGGCTGACGTAGGCCAGCGGAAACGCGTAGATTTCGCCCTGCACCTCGACCAGCAGGCTGCGCACCACCGACAGCGACAGCGGCATTTCCAGCACGAAGCGCGTGCCCTGCCCCGTCTGCTGGTGGATGCGCACGGCGCCGCGCAACTGCCGCACCATGGTCTGCACCACATCCAGCCCGACGCCGCGGCCCGATATCTCGGTCACCTCGCCGCGCGTGCTGAAGCCGGACAGGAACAGGAATTCCAGCAGTTCGGCCTCGCTCAGGCGCGCCGCGGTGTCGGCGTTGGTCAGCTTGCGCTGCACCACTTCGACCCGCAGGCGGTCCAGCGAAATGCCGCCGCCGTCGTCGCTCAGTTCGATCAGCAGCATACCGGCGGCGTGGCGCGCCGACAGCCGGATCAGGCCCTCGGGCGGCTTGCCGGCTTCCAGGCGATCCATCGGCATCTCGATGCCGTGGTCCACCGCGTTGCGCAACAGGTGCATCAGCGGCGCATCGAGCTTGTCCAGGATGTCGCGATCGACCTGGGTGGCGTCGCCATCGATTTCCAGCCGCACCTGCTTGCCGAGCGAGCGGCCCAGGTCGCGCACCATGCGCGCCATGCCCCCCACGCCGTCGCCGAAGGGCCGCATGCGGCAGGCCAGCGCCGTGTCGTACAGGCGCTGCGCCAGGTGGCCCATGCGCCAGCCGAATTCATCGACCTCGCTGGCGCGCTGCGTCAGTTCCTGCTGGCAGGCTTCGACGATGCGCTGGGCATCGTCCAGCGCGGCCTGGCTGCGGGCATCCAGGTGCGCCTCGGCCAGCGACGCGCGCAGGCTGTCCAGCGCCTGGCCCGCGCCCGATTGCAGGCGCCGCAGCCGCAGCATGGACGCGCTGAACGGCGCGATCCAGTGCGATTCGACCAGGGTTTCGCTGGACAGGCCCAGCAGCTTGTTGAGCGTGTCGGCCGTGACCCGCAGCACCCGCTCGCCCTCGCCCAGCGCCTGGTCCGACACGCGGCGCGCGGGCGGGGGCGGCGGCGGCGGGTCGCCAGGCCGCTGGATCGGCGGCAGGAAGTCGGATGGCCTGGGCGCACGTTCGACCACCGCCGCGGCCGGCGGCGCATTCGGCGCGTTGGACAGGCGGGCCACCAACTCGTCGATCTCGCTGCCCAGTTCGGCGCCCGGCGTGGCTACGCGCTGCAGCAGGTCCGCACCCAGCAGCAGCGCGTCGATATCGGCGGCCTGCAAGCGCAGCCGCCCTTCCTGCGCCGCCACCAGGCAGTCTTCCATTGCGTGCGCAATGCGCACGGCCGGATGCAGGTCGACAATGCGCGCGGCCCCCTTGAGCGAGTGCGCGGCGCGCATGCAGGCTTCGAGCTGGGGCGCCGACGTCGGGTCGTGCTCCAGCGCCAGCAGGCCGTTGTTCAGCACCTGCACCTGATTGCGGGTTTCCAGCTGGAACAGTTCCAGCAACGAGGCGTCGCGCATCTGGTCCGGGTTCACGCCAGGCTCCGTTCCATGGCTTGCATCAACAGGGTCTCGTCCAATACGCCCACGCTATGGGCACCGCAGCGCACCACGCCGCGGGAATATTTCAGGCTGGCGCCTTCGACCGTGGCGGGCAGCGCGCCCAGCGCGTCCAGGTCCACGGAATGGATACCTTCGACCTCGTCGACCGGCAGCACCACCGCGCGGCCGGCGCCGCCGAAGATCAGCATGCGCGCCGCCGACGGCCGGTCGCGGCCGTTGTCGGACGCCGTGGCGTCCAGCCCCAGCAGCCGCGCCAGCGACACGCACACCGTCAAGGTGCCGCGCACGTTGGTCACCCCCAGCACCGCCGGGTCGCGCCGGTGCGGCAGCGTCAGGATGGCCCGCGTGCTGGCCACTTCGTCCAGCGCCTTGGTGGACAGCCCCAGCCATTCGTTGCGCAGGCGGAACACCAGCAGCGACGACAGGCGCGCCTGCGCCGCCAGGGCGGCAGTGGTGTCCTCGACCTGCGCCGCGGCCTGCGGCGGCAGGCGGTCCAGGATGCGCTTGGCCGCCGCGGCATACACCGGGCAGTTGCGGCAATGCACGTGTTCGGGCAGCCGTTCGCAGCTTTTATCGCCGCGGATGCCGATGCGGTTCCAGCAATCGTCCACTTCGGACAGCCTGGCCAATGCGTCAGTCACGGCGGGCCTCCTGGCGCGCGGCGCGCGCCTGCAAGCGGCGGGCGCCTTCCTGGTCGCCTTCGGACGCGATCAACGCGGCCAGGTGCAGCAGCGCCTCGCGGTGGGTCGGGTCCAGGTACAGCGCCTTGCGGTAGGCGGCCTGGGCCTGTCGGGCGTCGCCTTCGGCGTCCTGCAACAGGCCCAGCAGGTACAGCGCCTGGGCGCTGGCGCCGTGGCGGTCCAGGTGAGCGCGGCACCGCGTCATCGCCTCGGCGACACGGCCCTGGTCGGCCAGCATCGCGACACTGCGCAGCGAGGCCTCGGTGTCGTGGGCGGCAGGCGCAGGATAGGACGGGGAATGGGCGGCGCTATGGCCCGCCAGGGCGGACGCCGTGGCGACGGCCGGGCGGGGCGCCACGGCCCGGATCGGCGCGCGGCCTTGCGCCCCCAAGGCGGGCCGAGGAGCGGGCGGCGGCGCCGTCCAGGCCATCGAAGCGGGCGCGGCGCCGTCAACCGGGGCCGCCGGTTCGGCCCGGAACGCAAACGCCCGCGCCATCGGCACCGCCGGCAGGCGCCGCGCCGTCAGCAGGCTGGTCTCGGCCGGCCCCACGAACAGAATGCCGTCGCGCCGGGCAAAGCGGCGCAGCACCGCCACGGCCCGTTCCTGGGTGGCGGCGTCGAAATAGATCAGCAGATTGCGGCAGAATACGAAGTCGTAGGGCGCCGTGTGCGGCAACAGTTGGTCGTCGAACAGGTTGCCCGCCAGAAAGCGCACGCGGGCCGTGACGTGCGCGGCCAATTGATGGCCCTCGGCCGTTTCGGTGAAATAGCGGTCGCGGTACGACAGGTCGTCGCCACGGAAGGAATTGCGGCCGTAGCAGGCGCGGCGGGCGAATTCGACCATGCGTTCGCTGATGTCCACCGCGTCCACCTGGAAGCGCGCGGCCGGCACGCCGGCATCCAGCAAGGCCATGGCGATGGAGTAAGGTTCTTCGCCGCTGGAACAAGGCACGCTCAACACCCGCAAGACCTGCTCGCTGGAAGCGGTGGCTGCGGCGGCCGGTGCCGCGGCGGCCGATGCCCTTGCCGACAGCCCCGTGCCAAACAAGCGCTCGCGCGCCAGCGCCGCCATCGCGGCCTGCGATTCCGGGTAACGGAAGAACCACGTTTCCGGCACGATCACGGCCTCGATCAGCTGCTGCATCTCGGCCGGCGAGGTCTGTACCCGCATCAGGTAGTCCTGCTCCTCGTCCGCGCCCACGGCCTGCATGCGCAGGCGCACCGCGCGTTCGATCGCGGCCTTGCCGATCGAGCCGCTGTCCAGCCCCATCTTGCGCTTGAGCACCGTGCTGAATTCATCCACCCGCATCATGGCAGGGCTCCTGCCCGCGCCGCGTTGGCGGGAAACAGCAATGCGCGCACCGGCTCGGGCAACAGATCCGCCACCCTCACGGCCTGCACCATGCCGCGCGCATCGCTCAGTACGGGGCCCAGGTAGCGCGCGGCCGGCATGTCCAGCCCCACGGGCTGGAACGCGGCGGGATCATAGTGCACGGTTTCGGTCGCCTGCTCCAGGATCAGCCCCAACAAGCGCGCGTCGCCCTGGCCGGCGGGCCGGTAGCGCACCAGCGCCAGCCGGGTGCTGGTCACCATCACCGCATCACCGGCGCCCGCCAAGGCGCTCAGGTCAATGGCCGGCACCGCCGTGCCGCGGCAGTCGAACACGCCGGCCACCCAGGGCGGCGTGCCGGGGACCTGCTTGAATGCGCGCATGCCCAGCACTTCGACCACGTCGGCCGCGTCCAGCGCGTAGCGGTCCGCGCCGATGCGAAACAGCAGGTACAAACGGCGCCGGGCGGCGGCGTTGCCGGCCGCCGCGGGCGGGATCGGGGCAAGGTCGGGCATGGCCGCCTCAGACCTTGAAGCGCGATACGCCGCTGCGCAGGTCGTTGGCCACCAGCGTCAGCTCTTCGATCGCCAGGCTGGACTGGCGCAGCGATTCCACCGTCTGCTGGGCCGCGTCGCTCAGTTGCTGCAAGGCCTGGTTGATCTGCTCGGCGCCGGTCGCCTGCGCCTGCATGCCTTCGTTCACCATCTGCACGCGCGGCGCCAGCGTCTGCACCTGCTGGATGATCTGCGACAGCTGGTCGCCCACCTGCTGCATGTCGGCCATGCCGCGGCGCACTTCTTCCGAGAACTTGTCCATGCCCATCACGCCGGCCGACACCGACGACTGGATCTCGCGCACCATCTGCTCGATGTCGTAGGTCGCCACGGCCGTCTGGTCCGCCAGGCGACGGATCTCGGTCGCCACCACCACGAAGCCGCGGCCGTACTCGCCGGCCTTCTCGGCTTCGATGGCGGCGTTCAGCGACAGCAGGTTGGTCTGGTCAGCCACCTTCGTGATGGTGGTGACCACTTGCGTGATATTGCCGGCCTTCTCGTTGAGGATGGCGAGCTTGGCATTGACCGAACCGGCCGCGCCGACCACGTTGCGCATCGTGTCTTCCATGCGCGCCAGGCCGACCTGCCCGCTGCCGGCCAGCGAGGCCGTCTGCTCGGCGGCGCCGGACACTTCCGTCATGGTGCGCACCAGCTCGCGCGAGGTGGCCGAGATTTCGCGCGACGTCGCGCCGATCTCGGTGGTGGTGGCCGCCACTTCCGATGCGGTGGCCTGCTGCTGCTTGGACGTGGCCGCGATTTCGGTGACCGACGTGGCCACCTGCACGGCCGAGCGCTGGGTCTTGCTGACCAATCCGGTCAGTTCGTCCACCATGCCATTGAACCCGCCCTCGATGGCGTTGAATTCGTCCTTGCGGGCCAGCGTCAGCCGGCGCGTCAGGTCGCCGCTGCCGGTGGCTTCCAGCGTCTTGACGATGGCATTCATGGGGTTGACGATGGCGCGCATCAGCAGGATGCCGCAGATGACGGCGGCCACGATCGCCAGCCCCAGCGACACGAGCATGCCGACCTCGGCCGTGTCCACGGCCTTCTGGATGCTGATGGCCGACTCGTCGGCCTGCTGCTTGTTGGCCGCCACCATCTGGGCCAGCACATCGCGGCCGATGTAGAACGCCGGACGCAGGTCGGACTTGATCTTGGCCTGCGCCTTCGCCGGGTCCGCCTGCATGGCGGGATCGAGGATTTCGCCGCGGATGCGCATGTAGGCTTGCAAGGTCTTTTCGAATTCCTCGAACATCCGCCGGTCGTCGCCGCGCACCACCGTGCGGCGGTATTGCTCGATGTTCTCGTGCAGTTGCTGGTCATTCTTGGGCAGCGCGGCCAGGCCAGCCTGGCGCTCCTGCTCGGAGTCGCTGTTGAAAGCGTCCTGCACCACCACGAAGCCCGCGAACCACGACGAACGGATCGACGTGCTGTAGTAGATGCCCGGCACCGCGTCCGAATTGATCGACTTGGCCTCGGCCTCGACCTGCAGCAACCGCTGGTAATCGACCACCACCATCAGCGCCATGATGGCCAGGATGACCAGGAAGCTGGCGATGATGCGTTCACGTAGTGTCAGATTCTTCATACCGGGGACCTTTGTGCAGTATCGGCTGCCCGCGCTCGGATCGGCGCGGTCGACGCTGGCGGCGCACGTTGTCGGCGCGCCGGCCGCCCGTTCATGACGGGATGTGGGAATAATCAACAATTATTGCAAAGGCGCGGCCGCTCAGCCATGAAAAAACAGGGGAAACCCCATAAAGCCGCCCTGGTTCGTCGGAAAAAAGCAAAGCCCTCTTACAAGGGCTTGTCTTTTAGTGTGACAACGCGTACCCAATGCTCGCATGCCTGCGGCCACAGGCTTCAGCGCAACCAGTTTTCGACGGCAAGGCCGCGGATACGCTCGAATTCCCGGGTATTGCCGGTCACGAGCGTCAGGCCCAGCGCGCAGGCATGCGCGCCGATCAACATCTCGTTGCCGCCGATGCTCTGCCCCGCCGCTTCCAGCTCGGCGCGGATGGCGCCGTATCTGGCATCGGCCGGCGCTTCCAGCGGCAAGACGGGGATGACCTCCAGCAAGCGCTCCACCTTGGCGCGCAACTTGGCGGAGCCCTTCTTGGCGCACCCGAAGCGCAACTCGGCCGCGACGATGACGCTGGTGCACACCTTGCGATGACCGACCCGGGCAATATGCCGCGCCGCCGGACCGGCGGGGTCGCGCAGGAGCGCGCTGATGATGCTGGTATCCAGCAGATAGCCACTCACAGCGCATCCTCGGGCGGCGGTGGCGGATCGGCGATATCCGGAAACTGATCATCAGGTCCGAGCGGCGCTTCCTGCTGCCATTGCGCCAGCAATTCCACGACGTTTCTCGGCCCTGCCAGCGGTTCGATGATGAGCCTATCGCCCTCTCGGCGGATCAGCACGCGATCGCCCGGCAATTCAAATTCGGCCGGGATGCGAACGGCCTGGCTGCGGTTGTTGCGAAAGAGCTTGGCTTCGCGAGGCCGCAAGGCAGGTTTCGGGATCGTCATGGCAGCCCCGCCGCTCAAAATTGCATATGCAAAATTGTATATGCCTATGAATCAGTTCCACAAGCCCTGAGGCGGACGCTGCCCCACCCAGTCGCGCACCTGCTCATAGGCATGCGCCAGCCGCAGCACCGCCAGGTCACCGCGAGGCGGGCCGATCAGCTGCATGCCCATGGGCAGCCCGGCCGCGCCAAAGCCCACCGGCACGCTGATCACCGGGCAACCGGCCAGCGTCCAGGGCGTGACGGTTTCCATCCAGCGGTGATAGGTATCCATGCTGCGGCCGGCGATTTCCTTGGGCCAGTCCAGCTGCGCATCGAACGGGAACACCTGGGCCGTGGGCACCGCCAGGAAATCGACGTCCTGGAACATGGCCAGCACCGTCTGGTACCAGGCGCTGCGCTCTTCGGTGGCCTGGAATACCTGGTGCGCCGTCATGCCGTCCAGGCCTTCGACTTCCCAGATCAGGGCGGGCTTGACCAGCTTGCGCGTTGCGGGGTCGCGCACCAGGCCATGGAACTGCCCGCCCACCATCAGGTGGCGGTGGGCCAGCCAGATGCGCCACAGCCGCGCCGGGTCGAACGGCACGCGGTAGGCGTCGACCTCGCAGCCCGCCGTTTCCAGGTCCGCCAGCGCCTGCTCGCACAGTTCAAGAATGCCCGGTTCCATAGGCAGGTAGCCGTTCCAGTCGCCCAGCCAGCCGATGCGCGTGCCGCGCAGGTCGGCGTCCAGCGGCTGCGCGAACACGGTCGGATCATCGCCCAGCGACAGCGGCACCCGGGCATCCGGCCCGGCAATCACCGACAGCATGCGCGCCACGTCGCGCGGCGTGCGGCCCATGGGGCCTTCGTACGACAACTGCTTGAGGAACACTTCGTTGGACGGCCCATAGGGCACGCGCCCGGCCGACGGCCGCATGCCGTAGACATTGCAGAACGCCGCCGGATTGCGCAGCGAACCGCCGAAATCGCTGCCATCGGCCACGGGCAACAGACGCGCGGCCAGGGCCGCCGCCGCCCCGCCGCTGCTGCCGCCGGCCGTCTTGGACCGGTCGTACGGATTGAGGGTGGTGCCATAGACCTGGTTATAGGTGTGCGAGCCCAGGCCGAACTCCGGCACATTGCTGCGACCGATGAAGATCGCCCCTGCCGCGCGCATGCGTTCGACCAGGATGGAATCGTGCGATGGGACGTGGTCTTTGTAGACCAGCGAGCCCATCGACGTGACCATGCCGCGCACGGCGGTCAGGTCCTTGGGCGCCTGCGGCAGGCCATGCAGCCAGCCCAGCCACTGCCCCGCCGCCAGTTGCGCGTCGCGCTCGTCGGCTTCGCGCAGCAGGTCGTCGGCATCACGCCGCGCCACGATGGCGTTCAACTGCGGGTTGACCGCGTCGAGGTGCTGCAGATAGGCCGCCATGACCTCGCGGCAAGAGACGCGGCGCTGACGGATGGCGTCCGACAGCGCATGGGCGGGCATGGCGACGATATCGTTCAGGCGGCCCAGGGGCGCGGGCGGGGGGGTGCGGGGTTCCATCGTTGTTTCCTCTTGGGTCTGCTCTTGGGGCTGCTCTGGGGCTGCGTTCGAGCCGGCGGTCCGGCGTGCTGGCCGGCTGGCGATCGGGCCGCCATTGGCACGCCGACAATACTACGCCGTCAAACGGCGCGCACAGCCATCAAGAGAGACATTCCGGCGTCATCGCGCCGCACGGCCGCGCGCGGAATCAGACGGACGGACGCGCAAACACCAACAGCGTGGACGTCGCCGACGCCAGCAAGCGACCCTGCGCATCGGTCAGCTTGGCTTCGGCATACGCCACCCGCTGGCCGAATGACAGCACGCGGCCTTCGGCGCGCAGCAAGCCGCTGTGGCGCGTGATGGCCTTGTGATAGGCCACCTTCAGTTCCAGCGTGGTGTAGGCCTGTTCAGCCGACAGGCGCGAATGCACCGCGCAGCCGCAGGCCGAATCCAGCAAGGTGGCGGCATAGCCGCCGTGCACCGTGCCGATGGGGTTGTAGGCATGCGGGCCGGGCGTGCCGGCGAACACCGCCAGGCCTTCCTCGGCCTCGATGAAATCGAAGTCCAGCGACACCAGGATGCCGGGTTTGCGGCCCGAGGCCAACAACGCGCGCAACTGCTCCAGGCCGCTCAGGCCGGCGCCGGTCTGATCGACCAGACTGGGTTCGCGTTGCGGGGCGGTGGACACGCGGGCGGACTGGGAGGAATCGGACGTCATGCGCAGGGCTCCGGAATGGGAAGGGAAAGGCCGGTCAACCGGGGCGTCGCGCACGCCCACGGCAATCGTCGAACACGCTGATGATCCTGATATGACAGCCATCATATAGCAAACATTCGATGACGCCAGCCTGTCCGGCATTGCCCCCCATCCTGCCAACGCCCGACCGCTCCCCGCATCGAACCGGTCAGCGCGCCGCCCGGCCCGTGCCGATCAGATCGATCAGCCCGTCGGACAGCGTGCCGCGCCAGCTCAGGTAGTCGTGCCCACCCGCCACTTCCTGGTGGGTGACCCGATAGCCCTTGGCCTGCAGCACGTCGCGCAGATGGCGATTGGTTTCGACGATGCCGGGCTGGCCGCCGCGGCCCATCTCGAACCGTCCCGCCACCAGGTAGAAGCGCACCGGCAGCGTGCGCCGGGCGGCAAACTGGCGCGTCAGCCATTGGTCTTCCTGGCCCGGCTGGCCCCACCAGTACGAGCCCGACTGGCTCAGCACGTTGCCGAACACCTCGGGATGGCGCAGCGCCGCATACGACGATGCCAGGCCGCCGTAGCTGGACCCGCCGATGACGGTGCGGGCGGCCGGCGCGGCGATGCCCTGCCGGGCCGCCCACGGCATCAGTTCGCGCGCCAGGAAATCGGCGAAGTCCGGATTCGGCGGCAGTTCGGCCGCGCGCGAATCGGCCGTGGGGTTCGAGATCAGCACCGCCGCCGTCGGCGGAATCACGCCCGCGGCGATCATGTTGTCCAGAATCGTCGGGGTGGGCACCCGGCTCAGATAGGGCCCGGCATCGAACAGCACCAGCACATGATTATGGGCGGCGCCAGGGCGCCAACCGGCCGGCCGGTACAGGTGGATATCACGGGTGTTGCCCAGGATGGCGCTGGCCAGGGGACGGGTTTGGACCGTGCCCGGTGTGACGCCGGCGCGCGGCGCCACCCAGGGCTGGGCGGGCGCATCAGCCAGTTCCAGCACCGACGCGTACTGGAAGGCGTCGATGCCGCGCTCGGGATAGGCCTTGGGATTGAAGGGATCGGCCTGCGCGGTGGCCAGGATGGCGCGGCGCCGGGCCGTGTCGGACGCCGGCAGTTCGGGCACGTCGGGCGCCATCTTGTACGACAGCCGCGCCGACCGGGGCAGCACGAAGCTCTTGTACCAGACGTCTGACGCCCCCAGCCGCTGCAACGGCGCGTGGTCGGAAGACGGGCTGCCGAACAGCCGCACATTGCGCTCGGCGCCGCGCCACAGGAAAGTCACGCGGTCGTGCGTGGCATCCACCGGTTCCACCAGCGGCGCGCCGCGTTCGGCGATCTCGCGCCAGAAGGCTTCGGTGCTGCCGCCCTGCGCCAGCGTGCCCGCCAAGGCCGCCAACCGCGGGCTGTCGATGACGGGTGCGGGCGCGCGCTGCGCCGCCAGCGGCACGCGTTCGGCCACCGTCCAGCGGTAGGCGCCCTGCCCGGCCGCGCGCACGAGGTAGCGGCCGTCGGCCGGCGCCACCAGCATCAGCCCGCCGGCCGGACGTTCATCGTCGCTCAGCCGGCGCACGTGGCGGCCGTCGGCGTCCAGCAGGTCCAGCGTGACGCCGCGCGCGGCTTCCCAGTCACCCGCCAGGAATTCGCCCTTGGACAAGGTCAACGCCGTGTCCGCTGGCGTACCGGGCACAACCTGGCCCTGGGCGCTTTGCGCCCGGGCGTCGCCGGGGCCGCCCAACGCGAAGGCCAACGCCAATGCCAAGGGAGCGGCCCGCCACGGATTCATCTTGCTGCTATGCATCTTCGTTTTCCTTACCAGCGGTAGTTCAGGCTTGCGGACACGGTGCGGCCGGTGCCGTAGAAGCACGCGGTTTCACCGGCGCACGAGGCCACGTAGGTCTTGTCGAACAGGTTGTTGACGTTCAGTTGCAGACGCGCGCCGGCCAGCCGCGGCGACACCTGCGCCAGGTCGTAGCGCAGCACGGCGTCGTAGAGCGTCACGGCCGGCACCTTGAAGGTATTGAGCGGATCGCCGTAGCTGGTGCCCACATAGCGCACCCCCGCGCCCAGGCCCAGGCCGGCCAGCGGCCCCTCGGCGGCGGTATACATGCCCCACAGCGCCGCCAGGTGGCCCGGTTGGCGCGCCGGCTGCCTGCCCTGCACGCCGGCCTGCGAACTCTGGCGCACCTTGGGGTCCACATAGGTGTAGGACGCCACCACTTCCAGCTGGCGCGTCAGGTTGCCGCGGGCTTCCAGCTCGACCCCGCGCGAGGCGATCTCGCCCGTCTGCACGTTGAACCCGATGGTGCTGTCGTAGGTGGCCACGTTGCGCTGGCGCAGGTCGAAATACGACGCGGTGAACATCGCATCGGTGCCGGGCGGCTGGTACTTCAGGCCGGCTTCCCATTGCTTGCCGGTGGTGGGCTTGAACGGGTCCGATCCGGGCGCGCCGCGCGTCAGTTCGGGTTCGAACGACGTCGAATAGCTGGCGTACGGCGCCAGGCCATTGTCGAAGTTGTAGATCGCGCCGACGCGGCCGGTGAAGGCGTCATCGTCCTGGCGGCTGTCGGCGCCCAGGCGGTTCTCGGTGCGCGCGCGCGACCAGTCCTTGCGGCCGCCCAGCACCACGTTCAGTTGGCCGATGCGCACCTGGTCCTGCAAGTAGGCGCCCAATTGCGAGGCGGTCTGCAACTGGTCGGTCATCAGCGCCAGCGGCCCCACGGGCTGGCCATAGACCGGGTTGCGCCAGTCCAGCGTCGGACCCTTGCCGCGCAGCAGCTGGTAGTCGGTGCGCGTCTGGCGGTAGTCCACCCCGGCCAGCACGGTGTGGCGCGTGGCGCCCAGGTCGAAGTCGGCCTGCGCCTGGTTGTCCACCACGACCTGGCGGATCTTCTCGTGCTCGTCGCTGGCCGTACGCGTGAACGTCGCCTGGTCGGGCAGCAGCACACCGAACACCAGCTTGCGGTAGCGCTGGCTGATGGTCGAATAGCGCAGGTTCTGGCGCAGCGTGAAAGTGCCGTTCAGCCGGTGTTCCAGTTCATATCCCACCGAGCCCTGCTCGCGCCAGGACTTGTCGTAGTCGGGGTCGCTGCCGTTGAAGCTGCGCGGAATGTGGCCATAGCCCTTGCTGCCGCCATACACCAGCCCCATGGCCGGCAGGAAGTTGCGGTAGCCGGCTTCGGGCTCGTTCTGGTAGCTGGTCAGCAGCGTGAAGCGCGTGTCGCTGTTGGGCAGCCACGTGAACGCCGGCGCCAGCGCCACGCGTTCATCGCGCACGCCATCCACGTCGCTGTGCTGGGTGCGCGCCAGTCCGCTCAGCCGATACAGCAGCTTGCCGTCGTCGTCGATCTGGCCGCCGGCATCGAACGCGGCCGAGGCGCGTTCGTGGTTGCCGACATCGAACTGCACCTCGCGCAGCGGCTCGGCCTGCGGCCGCTTGCTGACCAGGTTGAGGATGCCGCCCGGGCTGGCCTGGCCATACAGCACCGATGACGGACCCCGCACCACTTCCACCCGTTCCAGCAGCCAGGGATCGATCTGCCCCTTGGACGCCGAGCCATAGGCCAACCCGTCCAGGAACTTGGGCGCGTAGCCGAAGCCGCGCATGAAGACTTCATCGGTCTGGTTCGACGACCCGCGGTACTCGGTGAACACCCCGCTGGAATAGCGCAGCGCCTGCGACACCGATTGCACATCCTGCGCCTGCATCTGGTCGCGCGTGATCACCGACACCGCCTGCGGCGTTTCCATGATGGACGTGTCCGTCTTGGTGCCGCCCGAGCTGCGCCGCGCCAGCATGCCGTCCACCGGACCGGTGGCGCTTTCGCTGCGCCCGTCCACCGTCACGGGCGCCAACGTGCTGATGCCTTGCGGCACGACCCGCAACGACCAGGCGCCCGACGCGCCGCGTTGCGCCTGCATGCCGTGGCGCGCCAGCAGCGCGGCAAAACCGTCTTCGACCGTGTAGGCGCCGCGCAGGCCGTCGCTGTGCAGCGCATCGGTCAGGCGACTGTCGCCAGCCAGCAGCACGCCGGCCTGCAAGGCATAGCGGTTGAGCACGTCGGTCAAGCGGCCCGGGCCGACATCGACGTGATGAACGGTGGCGGCCGGGGCCGACGGACCGGCCGCCGCGCACGGCGGGGCCAGCGTGGTGGCCAACGCCACGGCGGCGGCCGCGGCCGACAGTTGCCGGGACAGCCAGGCCCGCCGCAAGGCCGGACGCGGCGCGGGCGCGTGGGGGATCGACATGAAAGCTCCTGAATTCGGGTTGTGCAAGCACAGGCCTGCAATGTCTATACCGAACCAGGAACCGAAAAGGGAACTGCACGGACGACCACCCACCAGGGCAAGGTACGGCTGGCCTTGACCGGCAGCACGGCTTCCAGCATGGCCAGCGCATGGTCGGTGTCCGCCAAGGGGAAATTGCCCATCACGCGCAGGCCCGCCACCGCGGGATCGCAGCCCAGGTAGCCGCGCCGGTAGCGCCCCAGTTCCGCCAGGAAATCGGCCAGCGGCCGGCTGTCGGCCAGCAACACCCCGCGCGCCCACGCGTGCCGGGCCGGGTCGGCGGTCGCTGCGGGGGCGATGCCCGACCGCGTGAACACCGCCCGTTCGCCTGCCGCCACGCGGCGCCGTTCGCCGGTATCGGCGCAGCTCAGCTCCACGGCGCCGTCGAACACGTCCAGCGTGCTGTCGGTGGGGCCGCAGCGTACCGAAAAACGCGTGCCCAGCGCCCGCAGCAGGCCCTGGTCGGTACACACCAGGAAGGGTCGCTGGCGCGGATCGGCCGCGGTGTCCACCAGGATCTCGCCGGCATACAGGCGCAACAGCCGGCGATGGTCGTCGTAGCGCGGCTCGACCGCGGTGTCGGTGTCGAGCCAGAGATGCGTGCCGTCGGCCAGGATTTCTTCGCGCACCTCGCCCACCCCCGTGCGCAGGCCGGCATGCCACGACCGCCAGGGCGTCCCGCGTACCGTGAACAGTCCCGCCACACCGGCCGCCCCCCAAGCCAGGCACAGCCGCAACACGCGGCGGCGCCGTTGGCCCGAGGCCCGCAACACCCCTGCTCCCAGCGCGGCGCCGGCCTGACCGGCCAGCACTTCGAAACGGCCGCTGACCTGTTCCACATACGACCAGGCCTGGCGGTGGGCCTCGCGCGCCTGCACCCAGCGCGTCCAGCGCTGCCGGTCAGCGGCCGTGCAGTCGTGGTCGCGCAACACCGCATACCATTCGGCGGCCTGCTGCAGGGTGTCGAAATCCGGGGCGGGCCCGGCCGCGGCGACCGGATTTTCCGTCAAGGCCTGCCGCATTCAATGCCCCGGCGGGACCGTCGCCGCGCCGACCGCGCCGATCGTGCCGGCAACACCGGCTGCACCGGCTGCACCAGGCGCACCTGGCGCGCCGCTGGCGCTTGCCGCAAGGGCGATGCAATGCAGCATGGCCTGCGCCATGTATTTCTTCACCATGCGTTCCGACACGCCCAATCTCGCGCCGATGTCCGCATAGCCCACGCCTTCCAGTTGTGCCAGCACGAAGGCCTGACTGACCTTGGGCGGCAGCCGGTCCAGCATGGCGTCGATCTCGAACAGGGTTTCCAGGATGATGGCGCGTGATTCCTCGGACGGCGCCACGGCCTCGGGGCGAGCCGCCAGGGCTTCCAGGTAGGCCTGTTCCAGCCGCTGGCGGCGCCAATGGTCCACCAGCAGACCGCGTGCGATCGTGGTCAGGTAGGCGCGCTGCCCGCCTTCGCCGCCCTCGATGCCGCGTGGCCGCGCCAGCACCCGCACGAAGGTATCGTGGGCCAGGTCTGCCGCGTCACAGGCGTTGTTCAGGCGAAACGTCAACCAGCGCTGCAACCACCCATGGTGGTCGCTGTACAAGGCGGCGGCGTCAGTGGGCGGGCACGGCATGGCATCGACATCGATTTAATAGGAATAAGTATCATTATTACCTGAAAGATGCCGCGATTGGATGCCTGTCTCATCCGTGCAACGCGTTTATCGGACGGTATCGCCAGACGGCGGCATCTGGCGCCTTCGGTGGCGACACCCCTCGGGACCTATTCAAAAAGATGCTGCGCCAGGTGATCCACGAACACCCGCAGCTTGGGCGACGGATGCCGGCTGGCGGGCCATAGCGCCCACATCGTGCCGTTGCCGCGCGTGCGTTCATCCAGCACGATCTGCAGCCGACCGTCCGCCAGCTCCTTGCGAATGGTGAAGTCAGGCAGGCAGACGATGCCCAGCCCGCTCAGCGCCAGGAATATCCGCATCTCGACGCTGTTGCACACCAGGGTCAGCGGCAGTTCGGGCGGCTGCGCCGTGGGGCCCACCTTCAGCGGCCATTTTTCCAGCTTGCCGGTGCTGGGGTAGCGGTAATGCAGGCAGCTGTGGCGCAGCAGATCGGCCGCGCGCTTCGGCGTGCCCTGTGTTGCCAGATAGTCCGGCGAGGCGGCCAATACGCGCCGGAACGGGCCCAGGCGGCGGCGTTTCAGTCCCGAATCGTCCATCTCGCCGGTGCGCACCACGGCGTCGTAGCCTTCGCCAATCACATCGACCATGCGGTCGGTGAAGTCCAGGTCCAGCTCGACCTGCGGGTAGCGCTTGAGGAAACTGGCCAGCGCCGACTCGAACAAGCCGCTGTAGCGCGGCAGGCTCACCCGCAGCCGGCCGCTGGGCGTGCCGCTGGCTTCGGACAATTCCAGTTCCGCCGCTTCGACCTCGCACAGGATGCGGCGGCAGCGCTCCAGGAACTTCTCGCCTTCCGGCGTCAGGGCAATGTGACGGGTGCTGCGATGAAACAGCCGCACCTTCAACCGCGCCTCCATCCGCGCCACGCTCTTGCCCACCGCCGACGCCGACACCCCCAGCACCCGGCCCGCCTCGGCAAAGCTGCGCGTGTCGGCCACCAGCACGAACACGCCGATACCGCTCAGGCTATCCATTGCGTTGCCTCGTCATTGCTGCCTCGTCATTGATTGCGTTGCCTCGTCATTCATTGCGTTGCCTCGTCATGCATTTTCCTGGCCTCGCGATCCCGTTGCCTTGCTGTCCATTGTTCCGTCTTCCGCCATCTCAATACGGACTCTCATGTCCGGAATATTCGGAATCCTAGCCTATTTTTCTTTTATGGCTGGCTGCCTATTCTGCGGGCACTGCGTGGGCTGAGTGGCGTTCCCCCCCCACATCACGCCCACATTCCTGTTTCGCTTGCGGCGCTGCGCCGCCTGATCCGACCATGACATCGCCTGAGCTTTCCCCCGCCCCCAACCGCTGGCTGCAATTGCTGGCCGCCTGCCTGACCGCCGTACTGATCCCGCTGTGCTTCACCGGCCCCGCCGTGGTGCTGCCCTCGATCAGCCAGGCGCTGGGCGGCACGCCGGTGCAATTGAACTGGATCCTGAACGGCTACATCCTGGCCTACGGCAGCGTCATCATGGTGTCCGGCAGCCTGACCGACCTGTACGGCCCGCGCCGCGTCTGGCTGGGCGGGCTGGCGTGGTTCTGCGCCTTTACGTTTCCCGTCGCCTGGGCGCCGTCGGCCGGCTGGATCGACGTTCTGCGGCTGATGCAGGGCGTGGGCGGCGCGGCGGCCTTTGCCGCGGCCATGTCGTCGCTGGCGCCGCTGTTCCATGGCGCGGCCCGCGCGCGCGCCTTCAGCCTGCTGGGCACGACGTTCGGCATCGGCCTGTCGTTCGGCCCGCTGATCTCGGGCTGGCTGGTGCAGACGGCCGGCTGGCGCTGGGTCTTTCACGGTACCGGCCTGGTGGGGCTGATCGGCCTGGCGCTGGTGGCCGCCAGCGTGCGGGCCACGCCGGGCGTGACGCACGGACGCTTCGACTGGCGCGGCGCGCTCAGCTTCACGGGCGCGTTGGGGCTGTTCACCTACGGCATGCTGCTGGCCCCCGAAAACGGCTGGACCGACCCCGCGGTCGCCGGATCGCTGATCGCCTCCGTGCTGCTGGCCACCGCCTTCATCATCGCCGAGCTGCGCACGCCGCATCCGATGCTGGACCTGTCGCTGTTTCGCAGCGCGCGCTTCGTCGGCGTGCAGGTCCTGGCGGCCTCGCCCGCCTTTCTCTTCATCGTGCTGATCGCCATCCTGCCCGGCCGCTTCATCGGCATCGACGGCTATCGCGCATTGGAAGCCGGACAACTGATGATCGGACTGGCCGCCCCCTTGCTGGTCGTGCCTTTCCTGGCGGCGCTGCTGACCCGCTGGGCCAGCCCGGGCGCGCTGTCCAGCGCAGGCCTGGTCGCGGTGGCGGCCGGCCTGGCCTGGCTGGCCCGTGACCTGTCCGGCGGCGCCGATGCACTGTGGCTGCCCATGGGCCTGATGGGAATCGGCATCGGCCTGCCCTGGGGGCTGATGGACGCCATGGCGGTCAGCGTGGTCGAACGCGACCGGGTCGGCATGGCCACCGGCATCTTCAACACCGTGCGCGTGTCCGCCGACGGCGTGGCCATTGCCGTGGTCAGCGCCTTGCTCGCCACGCTGATCCACGCGCAGGCGTCCAGCGCGCTGCCCGGCGCCAGCGCCCCGGCCCTGCTGCAAGCCGCCAACCGCACCGCCCTGGGCCAGTTGGCCGAAGCGACCGAGGTGCTGCCCGGCGCAGGCCCCCTGCTGCACCAGGCGTATGACACGGCCTTCGGCCAAGTGCTGTATGTCCTGGCGGGCATCGCGCTGCTGCTGGCCGTGCTGGTGTACGCGTTGCTGGCGCGCCCGCGGGCGACGCCGGCAGCGACCGTGCGCACGCAAACATCCTGATGCCGTCGGATCGCGCCGGTTTGCGCCAGATCAACTCGCCCGCCTCCCTCGCGCCCTACTATCCAGGCCATCTTTTCAGCCGTCGCCCGGGGAGACGCCCTTGTCCGAATCCGACCTCTGCACCGAAGCCGAAATCCGCGACCTGGTGCATACCTTCTATGCCAAGGCGCGCGCCGACGACGCGTTGGGCCCGGTATTCGAGGCCCAGGTGCACGACTGGGACGAGCATCTGGTCACACTGTCGGACTTCTGGTCGGCCGTGCTGCGAGGCACCCGGCGCTTCACCGGCATGCCGATGCCCAAGCACGTGGCCATGCCGCACTTGAGCGCCGAATTGTTCGAACGCTGGCTGGCGCTATGGGGCGAAACCCTTGCCGCGCTGCCCAATCGCGCCCTGGCCGAGGCCGCGGGCGAAATGGCAAACCGTATGGCGCGCAGCCTGTGGTACGGCTATCAGCTCAGCCGCGACCCGAACCAGCCGTTGACGGACCTGCGCCCGGCGTAAGGGCCTGCCGTAGACCCAGCCCGCCCGCGCCCGCTGCCCTGGCCCTAGTCCACCCGCCACCAGCCAGGCAGTAGCTTGCGCACCTTGGCCCGCCGATACCGGTCGTCGATCAGATGCACCGTGCCCACGTCCTGCTCGGTGCGGATCACCCGGCCGGCCGCCTGCACCACCTTTTGCATGCCGGGGTACAGATAGGTGTAGTCGTAGCCCTGCGCCTCGCCATAGCGCAAGTCCATGGCGCGCTTGATGTTTTCGTTCACCGCATTCACCTGCGGCAGCCCCAGCGTGGCAATGAAGGCGCCGATCAGCCGCTTGCCCGGCAAGTCCACCCCTTCGGAAAACGCGCCGCCCAGCACCGCAAACCCCACGCCCTGCCCGCTCTCGGTAAAGCGCGCCAGGAACGCCGCGCGATCGGTTTCCCCCATGCCGGGCGTCTGCAGCCAGATCGGCACCTGCGGATGACGCTGGCGCATCAGGTCGGAAACCTGCCGCAGATAATCGAAACTGCTCAGGAACCCCAGGTAATTGCCCGGCCGGCGTGCGTATTCGGCCGCGATCAGGTCCACGATGGGCGCCAGCGAACGTTCGCGGTCGCGATAGCGGGTGGACACGTTGCCCACCACCTTCACCACCAGTTGCTCGGCCTGGAACGGCGCGGCCACGTCGATCCAGGCAGCATCCGCCGGCAGCCCCAAGGTATCGCGATAGAACTGCTGCGGGCTCAGCGTGCCCGAAAACAATACCGTGGCATGCGCCGCCGCGTGGCGCGCCGCCAGGTAGGGCGCGGGGATCACGTTGCGCACGCACAGGGTCGACGGCGGCGTCTTGGCGCCCTGCCCCCGCCCATCGGCCCGCGTCACGTCGAACAAGGCGTGCGAGCCGAACTGCTCGGCCAGGCGCATGAAATGCAGCGCTTCGAAATAGAACGCCAGCACGGGATCATCCTGCGCCAACGGCGACTCGCCCAGGTAATCGGTAATGGCCGCCACCGCTTTCTGCACGGCCGCCAACACCCCGGCCGGTGCGGCGTCGTAGGCCTGGTAGGCCTCGACCTGTTTCTTGTTCAGCGCGGTCCACGAACGCTGCAGGCCGTCCAGGGCCTTTTTCAGCGGCTTGGGCGCGGCCTGGCGCGCAGCGGCCAGGGTCAGTTGGTCCAGCTCGCTCGTATACATGCGGCGGGCGCGTTCGACCAGGTTGTGCGCCTCGTCCACCAGCACCGCCACCTTCCATTGATTGGCCTGCGTCAGGCCATGCAGCATGGCGGTGGCATCGTAGTAGTAGTTGTAGTCGCCCACCACCACGTCGCTCCAGCGGATGAGTTCCTGCGACAGGTAGTAGGGGCAGAGGTGATGCGCGCGGGCCACGGCGCGGACCGTGGGCGCATCCAGGCGGCCGTGGGGCCGACGCCCGGTCTGCCCCGCAACCACGCCGTTGTGCGGGCGTGAGCTTGAATCGAGACCTGGGGGTGAGCGCGGGCCGTCGTCTTCGCGTGGGTCACCCTCTTGAATCAATGCCAACGCCGCCTCGCGCGCCGCGGGCAGGCGGTCGTAGAACCCCTGCGCCAGGGGGCAGGAATCGCCATGGCAGGCCTTGTCGGGATGCTCGCAGGCCTTGTCGCGCGCCACCAGGTCCAGCACCCGCAGCCCGGGCGCCGCGGGCTGCGCATTCAGGGTATCCAGGGCCTCAAGCGCCAAGCCGCGCCCCGACCCCTTGGCCGCCAGGAAAAACACCTTGTCCAGCCCCGTGCCCGGGCTGGCCTTGAGCAGCGGAAACAGCGTGCCCAGCGTCTTGCCGATGCCGGTGGGCGCCTGCGCCATCAGGCAGCGGCCATCGCGCGCCGTGCGGTACACGGATACGGCCAGCTCGCGCTGGCCGCTACGGAATTCGCCATGCGGAAACGCCAACTTTTCCAACGCCGCGTCGCGCGCCTGGCGATGCGCCAGTTCGGTGCGCGCCCAGGCCAGGAAGCGGCTGCATTGTTCCTGGAAAAACGCTGCCAGCCAGGCCGCATCGCGGCTTTCGGCCAGCACGGTTTCTTCTTCGGTGGCTACGTTGAAATACACCAGCGCCACCTGCACCTGGGCCAGGCCGCGCGCCTGGCACAGCAGGTGCGCATAGACCCGTGCCTGCGCCCAATGCGCGGCGCGGTGGTTGTCGCGCACGCTGTCGAACCTGCCGCGATAGGTCTTGATTTCTTCCAGGCGGTTGGCCACGGGGTCGTAGCCATCGGCGCGGCCCCGCACCAGCAGCGTGTCGTACTGGCCGGACAGGGCCACTTCGGTTTCATAGGCCGGCCCGCGCCTGCCGGTGACCACCGCGTGGCCGGCCATGCCCTCCAGCCCACTGGGCGCCGGCGTGAAACGCAGGTCAAGGTCGCCCTCGCGGGCGGTGAATTCGCACAGCGCGCGCACCGCGACCGCATAACTCATGCCGCGGCCTCGCGCCAGCTGACATGGCACACGCGCACCGGCATGCCATGCGCCGCGCAATAAGCCAGCCAGCGGATCTGGTTGTCTTGCAGCTTGTCGCCCGGCCCCTTGATTTCGATGAGTTCATAGCCCGGCGCGTCGGGCTGGAACCGGATCAGGTCGGGCAAGCCCGAGCGGTTGGCCTTCACGTCACGCAGCAAGCGCTCGAAGAACAGCTTCAGGTGGGCGGCGGGCAGCGAGGCCAGCGCCTGATCCAGCAGCGCGTCGGACAAGGCGCCCCAGAACACGAACGGCGACTGCACACCCTGCTTTTCCGCGTAGCGCTGGCGGATGGTGGCGCGGTACTGCCCGGTGTCGAGCTGCGCCAGGCATTCGTCGAACAGCGCCTGGCGCCGGGCGTGGAAGTCGGGGGAATCCAGGTCGGCCGGACCGCGCTGGAACGGATGAAAGAACGCCCCCGGCAACGGCGCGAACACCGCCGGCCAGCACAGCAGGCCGAACAACGAATTGATCAGCGTGTTTTCCACGTAGTGCACCGGCGCGTCATCGCGGTGCAGGTGGTCGCGCGCGGCGAATTCCACGGGCGCGGGCGGCTGCGGGCGGTCAAGTTCGAGGTCGATGCGCGTGACCGGCGCGGCCGCCGCGCCACGCGGCGCGCCGTGGCCCAGCTTGCGACGCAGGCGCGGCAGCATGCGTGCCAGGCGCTGGGTTTCTTCTTCGCTTTCGGGCTGGGCCTGGGCCTGCAAGGCCAACGCCAGCGCATCGTCGAAACGTTCCATGCGTTCATGCACGCGGATGCGGCGGTGCCGCGCACCGGGATAGGCGCACTGGGCATAGACGCGCTGGGCCGCGGGCCAATCCTGCGCCCGCTCGCACGCCTGGCCGATGCGCAGCAGCACCTTGGCGCGACGCTTTTCCAGCCAGGCATTGCCGCTGGCGCAATCGGCCACCGCCTGCAACAGGGCGTCCAGGTCCAGCAGGTCGTACGGCACGTCATCCAGCGCGCGGCGGCAGGCGTGCAGCGCCAGGTAGCGGTCGACGTCGTCGCGCGACTGGAAAGCCCGCGACGCCGCATCGAGCGGCACCGCTTCGTACTGGAACACGCCCAGGTCGGCCAGCACGAATTCGGACCAATCCTGGTGCAGATTGCCGAAGAACATCAGGCGCAGGCGTTCGCACAGATCGGCCACTTCAACGCGCCAGGCGAGGTCGGCCTGATCGGCCCAATCCGCATAGGGTTGGGCCGCGGGGTGGGTTGCCCGCAAGGCCTCTAGCCAGTCGCCCTTGCGCGCCCCCTTGGCCGCCGCCCCGGCGAACATCCGGTCGAGTTCGGGCCGCGTATGCAACCCGAACAGTTCGTCCAGCGTCATGGGCGCATCGGCATCCAGCCAGCCCAGCGCCAGCAGCGGCGCCGCGGCATCCACGGTATCGGGGATTTCTTCGTAGACCAGCCGGCTGGCCCGAAACCACGGCCCGCGCCGCATCAGCATGCGCACCAGCAACGCCTGCGATGCCTGCGGCAACGCCGCGAAATCCGCCATGAAGCGGCGTTCGCGGTCGTCCAGCAGGTCGGCATAGCGTTCGCCGACCCACGCCAGGGCGCGCTGGAAATTGTGCAGGTAGTAGTAGCGGTGCGGGGCAAGCATCGGCGGAGCCGGAAGACTGGTTATTTATCCAGTAATCATAGCAGGCCGGACACCCCCCGTGCACCGCGGCACCTGGCCGGTGACGCGGATTCATCCATGCCGCACGATCTCGAACCCCTCGTCCTCCTGTGGCGCCACGAAATAAGCGGTGATGGCGTCGTACTGCGCCTCGCTGGTCGTGAACGGATGCGTGCCCGAGGCGTTGCGCGCACGCAGCCGCGCCTTGCAGACCGCGTCAGGCAGATCCAGGAAATGCAGTTGATGCGGGCAACCAGCGGCCGTGGCGACCTCGCGCAGCCACTCGCGGCTGCGGCGGGTGTTGGCCGGAAAGTCCAGCACCACCGACAGCCCTGCCCGTACCAGCGCAACCACGTGGCTGCCCATGGCATTGCGCAGCCGGCCGGCGCAACGGCCATAGTCGGCGACGTCCAGGATTTCACCCGGGTACAGCGCGGCCAGCCAGGCGTCTTCGGTGATCAGCAGCGTGTGCGGCCGCGACGCCAGTTGCGCGGCCAGGGTGGACTTGCCGGCGCCGATCTTGCCGCACAGGAAGTGCAGCGTCGGCGTGGACGTGGCAGGGGAAAGCGTGGATTGCATGGCATGCCTTCAGAAAAGAAGCCAAGCGGCGGGCCAACAAAAAACCCGCCAGTGGCGGGTTGATGTAGCGATGATCCGACGCGCGCTAACCCACCATTGGCCCAATGGGGGGAATAATCAAGGCGAACGAAGATTGCGGGCGGTTCATGCGAAGATGATGCGCGCGCCCAGCAACCCTGTCAACAAGGATCCCATGCCCGCTCCCACCGTGACCCTGCGCCTGGCCACCGCCCGCGACGCCGACGCCATCGCGCAGATGCACGCGGCCAGTTGGGCCGTCACCTACCGCGGCCTGCTGCCCGACGGCTTTCTCGACACGAACCTGGCCAGCGAACGGATGGTGCATTGGCAGGACAAGATGCAGGACGCCAACGCCGACGCCCAGGCCGTGTTCATCGCCGAACAGGATGGCCAGCCTATCGGTTTTGTGTGCGTGAAGCAGGAACAGGGCAACCCGGACGGCGTGCTGCTGGACAACCTGCACGTGCTGCCCGCCTACCAGGGCACGGGCGCCGGCAAGCGCATGGTCGCGCAAGCCGAGGCCTGGGCCCGCGCCCGCGGCGCCTCGCACCTGTACCTGTATGCGCTGGAAGGCAACACCCGCGCCATCAACTTCTACGAACGCCAGGGCTGGCACTACGCTGGCACGGAAACCGACCAGATCGGCGGCATCACGGCGCAGGCGCGGCGCTACGAACGGCCGCTATAAGACCGCTGCAAGACCGCTGTTGGAACGTTGCAGCCCCCAAAGAAACGGTGCCGCGCCGCCCGCAGGCAACGCGGCGCCGTTGGCCGCATGCAAAACGCGTGAAGCTAGCGCTTGGGCTGCGGCGCCGCGCCCACGTCCTTGCGCACCTTGGCCACGTCGGACGCGCTGACCTTGGCGCCCTGGTTGCCCCAGCTGGACCGCACGAAGGTCACCACGTCGGCGACTTCCTTGTCGGTCATGCGCCAGTCAAAGCCCGGCATGGCGTAGGCCGTGGGGGCCGCCGTCGTGCCCGGCATCTGCGCGCCCTTGAGCACGATGTGGATCAGCGAGGTCGGGTCCGCCGAATTCACGGTCGAGCTCAGCGCCAGTTGCGGGAACGTTTCCGTGTAGCCCTTGCCGGTACTGCGGTGGCAGGCCGCGCAGTTGTTCAGGAACGCCATGGCGCCGTCGCCCTTGTCCGTGCCGGTGCGCAGCGCCTGCGCCACCGTCTCGTTGTAGGCCAGCGGCTTGGTTGCGTCCTTGTTGACCGGCGGCAAGCTCTTCAGGTACACCGCGATGGCGTTCAGGTCGGCATCGGTGAGGTGCTGCGTGCTGTCCTGCACCACCTGCGCCATGCCGCCGAACGCCGCCGAGTGGCCGTTGCGGCTGGATTTCAGGAAGGTCGCGATGTCTTCCTTGCTCCAGCTGCCCAGGCCATCGGTCATGTCACCGCGCAGGTTCTTGGCCAGCCAGCCTTCGACCACGCCGCCCGACAGGAAGGCCGAACCGTCCGCGTCGCTCAACGCCTTTTCCTGCAAGGCCACGCCGCGCGGCGTGTGGCAGGTGCTGCAATGGCCCAGGCCTTCGACCAGGTACTGGCCGCGCAGCAGCGCCTGCTTGTCCGCATCGGCCAGCGCGGCGGCATTGGCGGCGGGGGCCGTCACGACGTCCGGGGCGAACATCCAGCGCCACACGCCCAGCGGCCAGCGCATCGACAGCGGCCAGGTGATGTCGGTGTCCTTGTTGGCCTGCTTGACCGGCGCAACGCCGTGCATGAAGTAGGCGTACAAGGCCTTGACGTCATCCGGCGTCACCTTGGCGTAGGCGGTATACGGCATGGCCGGATACAGCGAATGCCCGTCCTTGGCCACGCCGTGGCGCACGGCCCGGTCGAAGTCCTCGTAGGTGTAGTTGCCGATGCCCGTGTCCTTGTCGGGCGTGATATTGGTGGAATAGATCGTGCCGATGGGCGACTCGATCGGCAGGCCGCCGGCAAACGGCTTGCCGTTGGTGGCCGTATGGCAGGCGATGCAGTCGCCGACGCGCGACAGGTATTCCCCCTGCTTGATCATCTGCGCATCCGCGGCGGCCGGGGTGCCGTCGGCCGCCCAGGCGGCGCCGCACACCAGCATCGAGAGCGCCGCAGCAATGGTTTTCTTCATCATTGTGCGCTCCTCAGGCCTGGACCAGCGGGCCGGGGTTTTTCAGATACTGGTCGCGAATCGCTTGCGCGGCCCAGTACGCCAAGGCGCCGACCAGCCCGGTCGGGTTGTAGCCCATGTTCTGCGGGAAGGCGCAGGCGCCCATCACGAACACGTTGGACACGTCCCAGCTTTGCAGGTACTTGTTGACCACGCTTTCCTTGGGGTTGGACCCCATGATGGCGCCGCCGGTGTTGTGCGTGCTCTGGTAGACCCGGGTGTCGTAGCGCGCGCCCTTCTTGCGCACGGCCACGAAGTGCTTTTCGGGCTTCATGGCCTTGGCCACTTCGTCCATGCGGCCACCCATGTAGCCCAGCATGTCGAATTCGTTGTCGTGCCAATCGAACGTCATGCGCAGCAAGGGCTGGCCGAAGCTGTCCTTGTAGGTCGGGTCCAGCGACAGGTAGGCGTCGCGGTACGACATGACCGAACCGGAAATGCCGATGGTCATGTAGCGCTGGTAGGCGTCCTGCACGCCGGCCTTCCAGGCCGTGCCCCAGCTGGGCGTACCCGGCATGGTGGGCGTGGTCTTGATGGGACGGCCGCCATAGCGCACGTGGCGGATGCTGGCCCCGCCCACGAAACCCAGCGGGCCGTGGTCGAACTGGTCGCCGTTCAGGTCGTCCATGCCCACGCCGCCCGCGCCCGTGCCCACGAAGGGGTTGAGCTGGGTGCCCTTGGGCAGCAGCACGTTGACCGCGCCGTTCATCTGGTAGGCGTAGTTCTTGCCCACCACGCCTTCATTGGTCTTGGGATCGTAGGGCTTGCCGATGCCCGACAGCAGCAACAGGCGCACGTTGTGCATCTGGTAGGCCGACAGGATCACCAGATCCGCGGGCTGCTCGATCTCGCGGCCCTCGGCGTCGATGTAGGTCACGCCGACGGCCTTCTTGCCGGTCGAATCCAGGTTGACCTTGATGACGTGCGACTGGGTGCGCAGTTCGAAGTTGGGCTTTTTCAGCAGCACCGGCAGGATCGTGGTCTGCGGCGAGGCCTTCGAATACATGTAGCAGCCGTAGTTTTCGCAGAAGCCACAGAAATTGCAGGGGCCCAGGCGCACGCCGTACGGATTGGTGTACGGGCCGGACGCGTTGGCGGCCGGCGCAGGGTACGGGTTGAAGCCCACTTCGCGCGCGGCCTTCTCGAACAGCTGGGCGCCGTAGGTATTGGCCAGCGGCGGCAGCGGGAATTCCTTGCTGCGCTTGCCTTCCAGCGGGTTGCCGCCTTCGACGATCTTGCCGTTCAGGTTGCCGGCCTTGCCCGACGTGCCGCAGACGTACTCGAACTTGCTGAAGTACGGTTCCAGTTCGTCGTAGGTGACGCCGAAGTCCTGGATGGTCATGCCTTCGGGAATGAACTTCTTGCCGTAGCGCGTTTCGTAGCGCGTGCGCAGTTCAAGCTCTTCGGGCAGCGCGCGGTAGTGCATGCCGTTCCAGTGGAAACCCGCGCCGCCCACGCCCGTGCCCAACAGGAACGAGCCGTTCTGGCGGTACGGCACCGCCACGTCATCCACGCCGTGGCGGATCGTGACGGTTTCCTTGGACAGGTCCTGGAACAGCTTGCCGCGCACGGAGTACGCCAGCTCGTCCAGCACCTTGGGGTATTCCGCGTCCTTGGGCGTGTCCTGCATGACGCCGCGTTCCAGCGCCAGCACGTGCAGGCCGGCCTCGGTCAGTTCCTGGCCCAGGATCGCACCGGTCCAGCCGAATCCGACCAGCACGGCATCGACTTTGTCTTTCTTGATCGCCATGGCTTACCCCTTTTCCCCGGAAATCGAAACAGGCCCATAGGGATACTTGACGTTGGGCTGGTCGACCCAGTCCATGAAATCGCCACGTGCGCCAGGGAAACCCACCATCTTCCAACCCACCATGTTCTTGTTGCCGCCGTACATCGGGTCGGCAAAGAAGCCTTCCTTGGTGTTGGACAGGAGAAAGCTGAAGAACGTCTTGGCAGGCACGCTTTCCAGTTCGATCTTGCCGCCTTGCAGGTCTTTCAGGATCTGCTCCTGCAGGGGCTTGTCGAGTTCGGCGTAGACCTTGCCGTGGGTCTTCTTGCACCAGGCATCACAGGCCTCGATACCGTGGCGATAGACCTCGCGCGGATTCTGGTTCAGCTGGTAGCCCAGTTCGGGCGCCACGTCGGGATGGAACGGGCCCTGCATGTACCAGAGCTTGCCGTGGCCGAAAGGCGTTTCCATCTGGCGGTCGATGAATTCCGGCACGCCGGCTTCGATCGCGCCCGGACCGTACTGGTCAGCGGGGATCAGGTGATCCACCGCGGCGACGATGAAGTTCCATTCGGGCTTGGTGAAGTAGGTGGGCTCGTAGGCCTTGGCCGCGCTTGCCGCGCCGCCTTCCGAGGCGTTGGTACAGGCCGTGGTCAACGTGCCAACCGCCAGCGTCGACGCCGGCACGATGGCCAACGCCTGCAGAAACCGCCTGCGCGGTTTTGCGTCTTGTGTCATAGACATCTCCGTGAGAATTCCAAGTTGTCCTAGCGCGCTACCGAACATGAACCCTGGAAACACGAACTGCCGGGCTAGAAACAACACGCTTTTCGTTACATAAAAACAGCTTGCCCTTTGAAAAGGGACGTAAGGGAAAGCGGCCCTCATTATGCGCTTTTTGACCGATCTGATCCGGTCAATGGACCGGATCAGATCGCTTTTCTTGCCTTGGGATTCAGTTTTGCATTAAGGACACTGTAAGAAGACGACCCGCCCACGACCGCTCTGTATAGTGCGAAGGCCCCGTTTCTTTCGCGGCCAGCACGCTGTACATCCTGCCAATAAAAGTTACTTACAGACACCACTCCATGACCGAGAAAAGCAAAACCTGGCGCACGTCGACCACGACGACCCGTTGGAGCACCACGAACGACCTGTCCAGCGAGCAGCGCGCCAGCATCGAATCGCTGCTGGACGGCCAGTTGGGCGGCACCGACGTGCGGGTCAGCGAGCAATGGCGCTACGACAGCAGCGGCGAGGACGGCCCGTTCAAGGTGGAGATCAAGGATGGCGCCGTGACGGTGAACGGCCGGCGCTACGCCAGCCTGGACGAGGTGCCGCGCGCCGAGCGCGAGCGCATCGAGGCGCTGCGCGGCGGCCTGGCCGATGGCGGCCTGTGGGACATGCTGAAGGACGCCGGCGTGGATATCGGCGGACTGGCGGGCTCGGCGGGCCGGCCCGATCCGGACAAGCCGGAATTCATCATCGAAACGGATATTCCCGACGTGCGCCATGCCGCGCCCACGGCAAGTGGCGCGCCGCGGGCGGATGCGTTCGCGGCGAGCGCGCCTTCGCCTGATGCCCCGGCGCCAGGCGCCGTGCCGCGCAGCGGCGGCGGCCTGCTGCGCATCGTGCTGGGGGTGGTGGCCGTGGGCCTGGGCTGGTGGGTGCTACGGCTGATGAACGTGCTGTGACGGCGGTACGGCGTCTGCCACCGAGGCCCTAGGTCGTCGTCTGGACGTGCAGACGGCTGGTCTGGCAGCGGTGCAGCGCGCGGTAGTGTTCCAGCGGCCGGCCATTGGCGCCGTAGGCGATGGACTCGATGCGCAGCAGCGGCTCGGGCTCGGTCATGCCCAGCAGCGCGCAGGTTTCGGCGTCGGGCAGCACGGCATCGATCCAGCGCTCGGCGCGCACGATGCGCAGGCCATACTGGCGGCGCAGCACGTCGTACAGCGAACGATTTTCCAGCCGGGTGCGGTTCAGCCCCGGCGCCAGGTCGGCGGGCACCGCGGTTTCCACCAGCAGCTGCAATTCGCCGTCCACGCTGCGCAGGCGTTTCAGCGCCACGACCTGCCCGTCGTCGCTCAAGCCCAGCGACGTAGCCTCGCGCTCGGTGGGTGCGCGCAGTTCCTGCAGCAGCACCTGGGTGCGCACCGTGCGGCCCTTGCGCTCCATTTCATCCGAGAAGCCCAGCACCGTCGAGACGAAATCCTCGTCGCGTTCGCGCGCCGACACAAACGCGCCCTGCCCGCGGATCTTGTAGATCAGGCCGTTGCGCACCAGGTCGGCCAGGGCCTCGCGCACCACGATGCGCGAAATGCCGTACTGCTCGCCGAATTCGGCCTCGGTCGGCAGCTTGGCGCCGACGGCCAATTCGCCTTGCAGGATCTTGCCGCGCACCACGTCGCGGAACTGGGCCCACAACGGGGCGCCGGCGCTGCGGTCCAGCACGGTGTCTTCGGTAGGGGTCGAGCTGCTCATATCGTGACGGGACTGGAAATCGAAACGGGAAACAAAACAAAGTGCCGGTCGCGCAAGGTGGCGATGCAGGCCTGCAACTCGGCGTCGTGGCGCGCGGGGCTCCAGCCCAGCTCGGCCGCGGCGATACCGGCCAGCTCGGCCGCCAGCGCGGCGGTCATGCGGCCACGAATGGCCAGCAGCGTGCGGCGGATCACCAGGTCGGCCAGGTGCTGCACGGCCGTGTCGCGGCACAGAAAGCGGACTTCCGGGGCCGAGTATTCCGGCGCGTGCTTCAGCGGCGCATCGCCCTGGTCCGCAAAGCCGCGCGCCAGCGCCCGCGCCCCCGAACCATACCGGCTGACCAGTTCGGCCACGCGCGTTCGGTTCAAGCCGCTGGCCGCCTGGATGTCATCCAGCAGGCGGTCCAGCCCTGGCGCATCGGCCGGCATGCCGGCGCCGCCACCGATGGCCAACTGCTCGGTGGACTGCGCGCGGGTGCGGCCCAGTTGCGCCAGCACCGCGTCGGCCGCCAGTTGCGCCAGCGAACGGAAGGTGGTCCATTTGCCGCCCACCAGGCAGATCAGCGGCACATCCCGCGAGGCATTCGGCGGATCGATCACCACCGCGTGGTCGCGCGAGATCTGGCCCGGCTTGTCGGCATCCGATTGGGCCAAGGGCCTGACGCCGACGTAAGTGTAGACCACGTTGCCGCGGCCGAAATCCAGCCGCGGGAACACCTCGCGCAGCACGTCCAGCAGGTAGTCGATCTCGGCCGAATCGGTGGCCGCCTGGTCCGGATCGTCCACCGGAATGTCGGTGGAGCCGACCAGCACGCGGTCCAGGAAGGGGTACACGATGCAGACCCGGCCGTCGGACGCCTCGAAATACGCCATGCGGCCGCGCAAGGCATCGCGCAGCGCCGGATGATCCAGGATCAGGTGCGAGCCCTTGGTGCCCATCACGCGCGAACCCTGGCCTTGCAGCGCACCGGCCGAACGGTCCAGCCACGCGCCGGTGGCATTGACCACGGTGTCGGCGGTGACCTGCACCGATTCGCCGGTGAGCGCATCGCGCAGGGTCACCGTGCGCCCCTGGCACGCCGTGACGCGGCAGTAGTTGGACGCAACGGACTCGGACTGGTCGCGGTGGCCGTCGCGGATCAGTTCCAGCACCAGCCATTCGGGGTGGCGGATCCAGGCGTCGTAGTAGGTGGCCGTCCAGCGCACCGCCGCGCCGAACAAGGCGCCGTCTGCCGCCGCCACGCGTGCAATGCGGTGTTCCGGCATGACGCGCTGGCGCCGGCCCAGGCGGTCGTACAGGCGCAGCCCCAGCCCCACCACGCACAGCCCGCGCGCGCCCGGCGAGGCGCGCAGGCCCGCAAAGCGCAGCACGCTGCCCACCAGGCCCCCGAAGCGGCTGGACAGCGGCACCACGGTTTCCAGCGGCCGCACCAGGTGGGCGGCGTTGCGCAAGAGCAGATTGCGTTCGCGCGTGGCCTCGGCCACCAGCGAAAACGCGCCGCTTTCCAGGTAGCGCAGGCCGCCATGGATCATGCGCGACGGCGCGCTGCTGGCGCCCGCGGCGATGTCGCCCTTGTCCACGATCAGGCAGTCCACGCCTTGCAGGCACAGGTCGCGAAAGACGCCCGCGCCGTTGACCCCGGCGCCGACGATGACGGTGGAAAAGTGCCGGCCAGCGAGCTGGGCGGGACGCCGGTAAGGGGTATCGACAGCGGGTGGCGTGGCGGTTGCCGTACCCGCTGCGGGTATACCGGCGGCGCTCATCGCGCGGCTCCCGTCACCTGCGCGAAAGCCGGCGCCATGCTGTCCACCAGCGCATGGAATTCGGCATAGAAGTCGGCATGCGCCGACCGTTGGGCGGGATCCGGCTCGACCCGCTCGCACGGCGCCGGCAGGCAATCCGCCGCGCCCTGCGACAGCGCCGCGTAGCCCGCCGCGCCGCGTGCACCGGTTTCATCGTCGCCGCAGCGTTCCACCGCGTGGCCCAGCAGGCCCGCCAGCAACTGCGCCATGCGGCGGTCGCGCGCGCCGCCGCCCAGCGCGGCCACCCTGCCCGGCACGCCCAGCCCCTGCGCCGCCAGGCGTTTCAGATGCCAGGCATGCCAGGCCGCCACGCCATCCACCACGGCGCGGGCCATGTGGGCGCGAGTGTGGTGGCCTTGCAGCCCCACGAACCCCGCGCTGGCCCCCGGCGGCCAATTGCCGCCATGGATGAACGGCAGGAACCGCAGCCCCTCGGCCCCCAGGGGCACCGACATCGCGCTGTCGACCACCGCGGCCGCATCGGGAAATTGCAGCGCCCGCGCGGCCCAGGCCACGTTGGCCATCGACGACGGGCTGTTCTCAAGATAGAGCCGGCGGTCGGGGTCGCCGAAACGCACGATGGCGCCGACCTGCGGCTTGGGTTCGCGCGCGGGCGCCACCACGGCATTGACGCACCAGGTGCCCAGCACCGCCACCGCGTGGCCCAGGCGCTCGGCGCCCACGGCCCGCAACGACGCCAGCAGATCGATCGCGCCCAGCGCCACCGGCACGCCCGCCGGCAAGCCGAAGGCGGCCGCGGCCGACGCCGACACCTGCCCGACCACCGATCCAGCCGTGAGAAGAGGCGCCGCCTGCCCATGCAGGTCGGCCACCCCCGCGGCCTCGAAGGCCATTGCCGACCAGCCGCCGGTCTTAAGATTCAACAGCCCCGCCGTGCTGGCGTCGCTGGCATCGGTGGCGACTTGGCAGGTCAGCAGAAACGCCAGGTAGTCCTTGGCGAACAGCAGGTGCCGCGTGCGGCCGCGCAGCGTCGGATCGGCCTGGAAACGTTCGGCGGCGATCAGCGACGACTGCCCCGACCACGGTCGGCAACCCACCTCGTCATACAGCGCATCGCCCAGCCGCAGCCCCAGCGCGCGGGCGCGGGCCGCGGCGCGCTGGTCGGTCGAGGCGACCGCGCCCCCGCCCAGCAAGCGGCCACCTTCGTCCAGCAGATACAGGCCCGCACCGTGGCCCGTGCAACTGAGCGCGCGCAGATCGCGCAGGCGCTCGCCCAACTGTTGCGCCACGCCTTGCAAGGCATGCGCCAGCGCCGCTTCGATGGCATCGGCCGCCAGCTCGCACCCGCCCTGCGGCAGTTGCCGGTAAGGCAATGCCCCGCCCGCGGCCGCCAGGGTGGCCCCGCTCCCGGCTTCGAAGGCAACCGCCTTCAAGCCCGTGGAGCCCATGTCTATCCCGAGGTAGATGTCTGTTCTCATGTCATAACATTGTCTACGGAAATTTTCGGCAGGATAGCAGTGTTTCCCCTAGTAATCTAAAAATTTCGGCTGCCCTATAGTGCTGTCGATGTCATAACAACGAATCGATCATTTCAGGTCGATCGGCAGGTTCCCCGGGCCACAGGGCCGTTGGTTGCATCCATGCAAGTCAAGGAGCGGAGACATGAGACGAGATTTCCTGAAGACCGTGGCGGCGGCGGGCGCGGGCCTGGCCAGCGCCAATGCCTTTGCACAGGCCACGCCGCAAGCCCCCGGGCTGCGCGGCAACCCTGACGACGTCTACGTGATGAACGTGATGGTGTCGGGGGTGGAGTACTGGTTCCCCGTGTACGAAATGATGAAGCAGCTGGGCCAGTCGCTCGGCGTACGCACCCGGTATTCCGGCACGCCCGAATATGACGTCAACAAGCAACTGGCTTCGTTCGAGCAGGAACTGGCGCGCAAGCCCGCCGGCATCCTGCTGCACCCGATGAACCCGGACCCGTTCATCGAGCCCATCAACCGCGCCGCGGCCATGGGCATCCCGGTGGTGACGTTTGCGGCCGACTCGCCCAATTCCAAGCGCGTGTCGTTCGTGACGTCCGACAACGACCGCGAAGGCGCGCAGGCGGCCGACGCCATCGCCGCGGCCCTGGGCGGCAAGGGCGAATACGCCGTGCTGGAGAACCCCGGCCAGGACAACCATGACCGCCGCATCGCCGCCTTCATCAACCGCATGAAAACCAAGCACCCCGGCATGAAGCTGGTGGGCCGCGCGGCCAGCAACCAGGACCCCAACAAGGCCTACCAGGCCACGCTGAGCCTGGCGCAGGCCAACCCCGGCCTGGGCGCGCTGTTCATGCCCGAGGCCAATTCCGCGCTGGGCGCGGCCCAGGCCAGCATCGAAACCAAGAAGAACATCAAGGTGCTGTGCTGCGACGTCAACGCCAAGATCCTGGACATGATCAAGTCCGGCGAGGTCTACGGTTCGGTCAACCCCAACCAGGGCGTGCAGGGCTACATGGGCATGATGCTGCTGTTCCTGGCGCGCAACCAGCAACTGATCGACCCCATGAACGACGCCAAGCGCAACGGCAGCAACCCCATGGCCGTGCCGTTCCTGGACAACGGCCTGTCCATCGTCAGCAAGGCCAACGCCGACGACTTCTATTGGGACAAGTACCTGGCGCGCCGCGGCACCAAGGGCATCAACGAATGACGCCCGCCGCGCCCCTGCTGGCACTGCAGGGCATCAGCAAGCGCTTCGGCGCGGCGCAGGCGCTGGCCGGCGTGCACTTCTCGCTGCAACGGGGCGAAATCCATGCCCTCTGCGGCGAGAACGGCGCCGGCAAGTCGACGCTGATGAAAATCATCGACGGCATCCATGCGCCAGATGCCGGCGACATCCTGCTGGAAGGCCAGCGGGTCGTCATCGACGGCCCGGCCCACGCCATGCGGCTGGGCATCGGCCTGGTACACCAGGAAATCGCGCTGTGCGGCGATGCCACCGTGGCCGAAAACCTGTTCATGCCGCACATCAACACGCAACCGCGCGCCTGGATGGACTACGCCGACCTGAAGCGCCGCGCCACCCAGGTGCTGCGGCGACTGGGCCAGGACATCGACCCGGCGCTGCGGGTGGACCAACTGGGCATTTCCAGCCAGCAACTGGTCGAAATCGCCCGCGCCCTGACGCTGGACTGCAAGGTGCTGATCCTGGACGAGCCCACCGCGGCGCTGACCGAAGTGGAATCGGCCGCGCTGTTTCGCGTGCTGCACGGCCTGAAGGCGCAGGGCATCGGCATCATCTACATCAGCCACCGCATGGCCGAGATCTTCGAACACTGCGACCGCGTCACCGTGCTGCGCGATGGCCGCGACGTGCATTGCGCCGCCATTGCCGACATGACGCCGGACACCCTGGTGCGCAGCATGGTCGGGCGCGACCTGGGCAACTATTACCCGCCCGGCCAGGCCGACACCGGCAAGCCGCCCGAGATCCTGCTGGATGTACAGGACATCGACGACGGCGCACGCGTGCACGGCATTTCATTCCGCCTGCGGCGCGGCGAAATCCTGGGCATTTCCGGGCTGATGGGCGCCGGCCGCAGCGAACTGGCCGAAACCGTCTGCGGCCTGCGGCGCGCGCGCCAAGGCACGGTCAGCCTGCGCGGCAAGCGCCTGCGGCTGCGCCGCTATGCCGACGCGCTGCGCCATGGCATCGCCTATCTCAGCGAAGATCGCAAGGCCGCCGGCCTGTTCCTGGACATGCCGATCGAACAGAACGTGTCGTCCATGGCGCTGGCCCGCATCAGCAGCCGCTTCGGCCTGTTGCGGCGCACGGCCGAACGCCAGCTGGCCGTCGACCTCGGCACGCGGCTCAAGCTCAAGTCCGCCGGCGTGGGCCAGGAAGCCGCCTGCCTGTCGGGCGGCAACCAGCAGAAGGTGGCCATCGCCAAGCTGCTGGCCACCCGCCCCGCCGTGCTGCTGATGGACGAACCCACGCGCGGCGTCGACGTGGGCGCCAAGTCCGAAATCCACCACCTGCTGCGCGAGCTGGCCGACCAGGGCGTCGGCGTGGTGGTGATTTCATCCGAATTGCCCGAAATCATCGGCCTGTGCGACCGCGCGCTGGTGATCCGCAACGGCAGGCTGGCCGGCGAGCTGGCCCGCGCCGACATGACAGAAGAAAAGCTGCTCAGGCTGGCCTCGGGCCTGGGCGCACAGGAGACGGCATGATGACCGACCTACCCTCCCCGCAATCCGCCGGCGCGGCGCTGGCGCCCCCTGCCCGGGCCGCCGACGCGCCGCCGCGCCTGCGCCACCGGCTGGCCAGCCTGCGCGAAGCCGGCCTGCTGCTGATCATTGCCGCGCTGTGCATCGTGATGAGTTTCGCCTCGCCCCACTTCCTGACCTGGGAGAACGTGCGGGCGATGCTGCTGTCGTTTTCCATTGAAGGCATCGTGGTGGTCGGCATGACCTTCCTGGTCATCGTTGGCGGCATCGACCTGTCGGTGGGCTCGGTGGTGTGCCTGGCCATGGTGGTGACCGGCAAGCTGTTCCTGATGGGGCTGGACCCGTGGACAGCCGGCCTGGCGGCCATTGCCGCCAGCGCCGCGGTGGGCGCCCTGATCGGCGGCTGCGTCACGCGCATCGGCCTCTCCCACTTCATCGCCTCGCTGGCCTTCATGGTGATCGTGCGCGGCCTGTGCCTGGCCATCACCCAGGGCACGCCGCAGTCGCTGTTTTCCTTGCCGGCCCAGTTCAAGTTCATCGGCCAGGGCACCATTGCCGGCATTCCCGCCGTGATCCTGATCTTCGGCGCCATCGTCGCCCTCAGCGACTTCGCCCTGCGCCGCTCGGCCCTGCTGCGCAAGGTGTTCTATACCGGCAGCAACGAAAAGGCCGCGCTGTATGCCGGCATCCGCACCGGGCGCGTCAAGTTCTGGGTCACCGTGCTGTGCTCGGCGCTGGCCGGCCTGGCCGGCGTGGTGTACACCGCGCGCTTCGGCGCCGCCACGCCCACGTTCGGCGTCGGCATGGAACTGAACGTCATCGCCGCCGTCGTCATCGGCGGGGCCAGCCTGAAAGGCGGTTCGGGCACCGTGCTGGGCGCCGTGCTGGGCCTGGCGCTGCTGTCGGTGGTGACCAGCTCGCTGATCCTGCTGGACGTGTCGCCGTACTGGCAGGACGTGGTCAAGGGCCTGATCCTCCTGGGCGCCGTCACCGTCGACCATCTCATGAACGTCAAGAAAGGACACCGATGAACACCACCACGCTGGGCACTTCCGGCATCCGCTGCCAGACCGTGGGCCTGGGCACCTGGGCCATGGGCGGCTGGATGTGGGGCGGCAACGACGATGCCGCCGCCATCGACGCCATCCGCGCCTCGCTCGATGCCGGCGTGCAGCTGATCGACACCGCCCCCGCCTACGGCCTGGGCCACGCCGAAGACCTGGTCGGGCGGGCCCTGGAAGGCCGCCGCCAGCACGCCGTGATCGCCACCAAGTGCGGCCTGGTCTGGCACACCCGCCAGGGCCGCCACTTCTTTGACGAAGACGGCCAGGCGGTGCACCGCCACCTGGGGCGCGCGTCCATCTTCCATGAGGTCGAGCAAAGCCTGGCGCGCCTGCGCACCGACTACATCGACCTGTACATCACCCACTGGCAGGACGACACCACGCCGGTGGCCGAAACCATGGATGCCCTGCTCGACCTGAAGCGCCAGGGCAAGATCCGCGGCATCGGCGTCAGCAATGTGGAACCCGACATCCTGGCCGAATACCTGCGCCACGGCGCGGTGGACGCCATCCAGGAACGCTACAGCCTGATCGACCGCGACATCGAATCCACCCTGATGCCGCTGTGCCGCGAACACAACGTCGGCATGCTCGGCTATTCGTCGCTGGCGCTGGGCCTGCTGGCCGGCCCCATCGACCCGGCGCGCCAGTTCGGCGGCGACGACCAGCGCGCCGGCAACCCGCGCTTTTCCACTGCCAACCGCACACGGCTGCACGCGTTCTTCCAGGACCTGGAACCGCTGCGCCGGCAACTGGACTGCACCCTGTCGCAGTTGATGATCGCCTGGACCACCCGGCCCGGCGGCGTCACCGTGGCGCTGTGCGGCGCCCGCGACGCCCGCCAGGCCACCCAGAATGCCCGCGCCGCCGCGCTGCGCCTGGAACCCAACCATATCGCCGCCATCGATGCGGCCGCCCAGCGCCATCTGCAAGCGCTGGACTGACCCCGGAGCCCCCCCCATGCCGCACCTTAAACAAGCCCGCCTGAACCGCCTGCTGAACGCCGGCCGCTGCCTGGACATCGCCGTGGACCATGGCGTGTGCAACGAGCCCAGCTTCCTGTCCGGGCTGGAAGACATGCCCGCCGTCATGGCCCAGTTGCTGGCCGCCGGCCCCGACGCCATCCAGCTGAACTACGGCCAGGCCGACCTGCTGCAACAGCAACCCGGCCGCGACAAGCCCGCCCTGGTGATGCGCCTGGACATGGGCAACCCCTACAACGCCACCATCCACCGCGTCATGTGGGCGGTGCTGCAGAACGAACAAGACCCCGTGCTGCCCGCCGTGCAGATGGACGCGGCCTGCGTCGTGGTCAACCTGTTCATGCTGCCCGGCGAACCCGACCTGTTCCGCCAATGCGTAGCCAACATCGCCCGCGTGCGCGCCGACTGCGACCGCTACGGCATGCCCCTGATGATCGAACCGCTGGTCATGGCGCCGCACACCGAGCGCGGCGGCTACATGGTCGACGGCGACGCCGAAAAGATCGTTACGCTGGTGCGGCTGGCGCGCGAAATGGGCGCCGACATCGTCAAGGCCGACCCCACCACGCATGCGCAGGATTTTCATCGCGTGGTGCAGGCCGCCCGTTGCCCGGTGCTGGTGCGCGGCGGCGGCCGCGAAGACCTGCGCCAGGTGTTTGGCCGGTCGCGTGAACTGCTGGACCAGGGCGCCGTGGGGCTGGTGTATGGCCGCAACGTCTACCAGCACGCCGACCCGTCGGCGGTGGTGCGGGCGCTGATGGCAATGATTCACGACAACGCCGACGCCAGACAGGCCTGGGACATCTACGAAACCGGCAGCCGGTAAGGCCGACGCTGGCGCCAGCCGATTCCCCAGGCGCCAGCCGCCAGCCCCGCGGCCACGCCAAACGCCACCCCCATCCCCCGCGCCACCGCCTCGGGCGGCGCCGCCGCCAGGTCCGCCGCCCCGGCGGCCAGTGCAAACACCGCCCCCATGGCCGAAGCCCCGGTCACCAGCCCCAGGTTGCGCGACAGATTCAACATGCCCGCCACCACGCCGCGCTGATGCGCGTCGACATCGGCCAGGACGCCGGTATTGTTGGCCGCCTGGAACACCGCGTAGCCGACCGTCAGCACGACAATCGGCCCCAGGTAACCCGCCACCCCCAGCGCTACGGGAAGCGCCGCAAGCAACGCCGCGCCCGCGACCATGGCCGCCAGTCCCAGCCGCGCAATCCGTGCCGCGCCATGGCGGTCCACCAGACGGCCGGCCGGCACGCCGCACACCGCGCTGACCAGCGGCCCCACCGACATCACCCCCCCGGCCGCGGCCGCGCCCAACCCCAGCGCCTGGGTCAGATAAAACGGGCCGACCACCAGCGTCGCCATCATCACCGTGGACACCAGCGCGTTCATGGCCAGGCCGGCCGCCAGGCCGCGATCGCGCAGCATGGCCGGACGCACCAGCGGGGCCGCCACCCGCGCCTGGACCCGCAGGAACAGCCATGCGCCCGCCCCTGCGACCCATAGCAAGCCGATGTTCAGGCCGCCGAATTGGCCGCGTCCCGGCGTCATCGCCAGGGCATAGGCCGCCAGCGCGACGCCCAGCACGACCGTCCCGGCCACGTCGAAGCCCAGGCCAGCCGTCCTTTCGCGGTCCGCCGGCAGATGACGCGCCGCCAGCACGATGGCCAGCAGGCCCAGCGGCAAGTTCGCCAGGAACAGGAAGCGCCAGCCCAGCGCCGCGATCAGCACGCCGCCCAGCGTCGGCCCCAGCGCGGTGCCCACGGCCGACATCGTGCCCAGCAGCCCCATCGCGCTGCCCGTCCGATGCTTGGGCAGGATGTCGCCCACGAACGCCATCGACAGCGCCATCATCACGGCCGCGCCCGCTCCCTGCACGGCCCGCGCCGCGATCAGCAGCCCAAGCGTGGGCGCCAGGCCGCACAACGCCGACCCCACGGTAAACACCGCGATGCCCCCCAGCAACAGGCGCTTGCGCCCCCACTGGTCGCCCAGGCGGCCGGCGCCGACCACGCAGACCGTGATCGCCAGCAGGTAGGCCAGCACGATCCACTGCACCTGCGGGAACGGTGCGGCGAAGGCCTGCGCCAGCGTCGGCAGCCCCACGTTGGCGCTGCTGGTGCCCAGGGACGCCAGCAACAGGGACAAGGACAGGCTGGCCAGCGCCCAGGCGGGGTGCCGGCCGGCGGCCGGGTTCGGGTTCGGGTTCGGGTTCGACAAAGTTGGCGACATGGCTTTCTGCGAAGGTTGGCATCGGAACGGACCGCCCGACGTGCGTCGAACAGACCTGCCCCCCAGCGTAGGCCCGCCCCCACCCTGGCGGAAGACGCAGCATTTGCACTTTATCCATGCACCAGACGCCATCCCATGCCTGCGTCGTGATAACGTCGCGCCATGTCCCGCCCCGACCTCAACCTGCTGCTGACGCTGGACGTGCTGCTGGCCGAAGGCAATGTCGCCCGCGCCGCGCGCCGCCTGCACCTGAGCCCGTCGGCCATGAGCCGGGCGCTGGCCCGCCTGCGCGACACCACCGGCGACCCCTTGCTGGTGCGGGCCGGCCGCGGCCTGGTGCCCACGCCGCGCGCCATCGAACTGCGCGAGCACGTGGCCCGGCTGGTGCAGGAAGCCCACGCCGTACTGCGCCCCGCCGAACTGCTGGACCCTTCCCGGCTGGCGCGCACCTTCACGCTGCGTACCAGCGACGGCTTCGTGGAAAATTTCGGCGGGGCGCTCATTGCGCTCGCCGGCCGCGAGGCACCCGGCGTCACGCTGCGCTTTGTCGCCAAGTCCGACAAGCACAGCGCGCCCCTGCGCGAGGGCACCGTCGACCTGGAAACCGGCGTGGTCGGCGCCGCCAGCAGCCCCGAGATCCGCACGCGCGCCTTGTTCCGCGACAAGTTCATCGGCGCCGTGCGCGCCGGTCATCCCCTGGCCAAAGGCAAGATCACGCCGGCCCGCTACGCCGCCGGCCAGCACGTGCTGGTGTCGCGGCGCGGGCTGGACAAAGGCCCCATCGACGAGGCCCTGGCGGCGCTGGGCCTGACCCGGCACGTCGCCACCCTCGTGGCCGGCTTTTCCGACGCGCTGGCGCTGGCGCGCGGCAGCGATCTCATCGCCAGCGTGCCCGAACGCCACACCGGCAACCTGCGCGCCGGCATGCACAGCTTTGCACTGCCCGTCGACACGCCCGCCCTTACCGTGTCCATGCTGTGGCATCCGCGCATGGACGCCGATCCCGGGCACCGCTGGTTGAGGGAATGCGTACGGCAGGTCTGCGCGCCGTAAGGCCGGCGGTCAGGGCGGCCGACGGCGCTCCCCCGACCGACACGATCGCGCTACGCCCGCCGCCTGATCCGGTCCGGCCACTGCAAGGACTGCTCGCGGAATTCCTGCGGCGGCATCTCGTAGGCGCGGCGGAACGCCCGCGCAAAATCAGACGCGCTGCCAAACCCCAATCCGTAGGCAACTTCCATCACCGTCAGGTGCGGATAGCGCACCAGTTCCTCGGCCGCCAGCCGCAACCGCAGGTTGCGGATATAGGTGCCCAGCCCGCCCTCGTGCTGGAACATCCGGTACACCGTCGGGCGCGGCAATCGCAGCGCCTGCACCACGGCTTCCGGCGTCAGCCCGGCCTGGTGCAGATTGGCCTGGATGTAACGCCGCACCTCGCCGAACATGGCGGCCCGCGCCGCCGCGCGGGCATTGCCGGACAACCGGGCATCCCGGCCGAACGCCGCCAGCAAGAGGCGCACGCAGGCGGTGATGTCGTCCTGGGCCTGCGCCGCGCGCAAACCGCGCACCGCCTGCGCCAAGGCCGAGGCCTGCCGCAGCGCCAGCCGGACCAGCGGTGTAGCGTCCCGCAGCATCCGGCCATGCAGCGCCTCAGGGTCCGGAAACACCTCCAGCACCATGTCCGCCGGCACGAAAAACGTCAACATGCGGCAGGCGTGGCGCCGCATCCGTACCGGCTGGCCCAGATCCACCGCCAGCACCCGTACCGCGCCGCTCTCGTCCGGCGTACGCGGGCCGTTGCGCACGGCGACCTCGTCCACGCTGCCTTCCAGGAACACGTGGAAGGCAAAATCTCGGATGTTGTCGCGTGAAATGCGCACCAGCGACCGTTCCAGGCGCATGGCATCGGAACGGCAATCCGTGAACATCAGGGGGCCGACCCGAAAGCGGTCGATCGAGGCCTGGAAGGGTTGCTGCAGCGCATCCCGGCTGGGCAGCACATCCACCACATGCCCGACCTGCTCGCGCCACGCCAGGAAACGGCGTTCGGGAGCCTGCGCCGCCACATCGAAATGATGGTGGACGATATCGGGCGTGGCGGACGGGGCCGGGCCGGTCAGGAAAGCATTGGGGTTCATGCTTGAGGGTCGCTGCGCGGGTGGGCTGCAGGCTGGGCTGTGCCGAGCATAACAAAAAGTGAATACCCGTGGATTACCCTCAAACTGAGACGCACGGTATAGCCGTGCGACCAACAGTATCTACTCTGGCCGCGAGTTCCCGCAGCAGTTCGCGGACTCGGGCCGAAGTACCGCAAGCCGGCGGGGCGCCGCAAGCAGGTTTCTCGTGCGACGCCGCACCGCTATTTGGCGCATTCCCCTGCCCTGGGGAATGCGCTTTTTTTATCGGCGGGCACGGCGCAAGAAGCGTCGGCCGGCGAAACGGCTACCATACCGCCTTTGCCCGTTTCAGCTGCCTCATCACTGCCATGCCCAATCTGGTATTTCGCCCGCCCCGACCCGCCGACGTCGATCGTTGCTTCCAGATCGAGACCACCGCCTACGAAGGCGACGAAGCCGCCACGCACGCCAAGATCGCCACCCGCATCGCCCAGTATCCCCAGGGCTTCCTGGTGCTGGAGGCCGACGGCCAGATCGTCGGCTTCATCAACAGCGGCTGCGCCCACGACGTGGTCATGTCGGACGAGGCGTTCAAGGAACTGGTCGGCCACGACCCGGACGCGCCCAACGTGGTGATCATGTCCGTGGTGGTCGACCCCGCCCACCAGGGCAAGGGCTATTCCACCCGCCTCATGCACGCCTTCGTCGATCACGCCCGGCAACGGGGCAAGCAGGCCATCCACCTGATGTGCAAGGAACGCCACGTCGAGCTCTACCGCAAGCTGGGCTACCGCTACGTGCGGCCCTCGCCGTCCGACCATGGCGGCATGGCCTGGCATGAAATGGTGATGGACCTGTAGGCGTCTGCCCCCTGCGGCTGCGCCCGGGGGGCCGCCAAACACGGTGGCCCCGCCTGACGCGCTCAATCCAGCTGGATCTTCGCGCTGTCGATGATTTCCTTCCAGCGCCGGGTCTCTTCAGAAGACAGCCTGGCCAGGTCTTCGCTGGTGCCCGGGTACGGCACCGCGCCCTGATCGGCCAGTTGCCCCACCAGCGCCTTGTCGTTGGCAATCGCAATCACCGTGTCCTGCAGCTTGCGGATCACCTGCGGGTCGGTGCCTGCCGGCGCCATCACGCCATACCAGGACTCGACCACCGCATCCTTCACGCCCGCTTGCGCCAACGTCGGCACGTCCTTGAGGGATGCGCTGCGTTTATCGCTGGCCACCGCCAGCACGCGCACCTGGCCTGTCTTCACGTAAGCCAGCACGTTGGGCAGATTGGCGAACAGCACCTGCACCTGGCCTGACAGCAGGTCCGACGTGGCCGGGCCGGCACCGCGGTAAGGCACGTGCTCGAACTTGGCGCCCGAACGGTACATGAACAGCTCGCCGGTCAGATGGTTGACCGACCCCATGCCTGCCGACGCCATGTTCAGCTTGCCCGGATGCGCGCGGCCGTACGCCACCAATTCCGCCACCGTCGTGGCCGGTGCGTCCTTGGACACCGCCAGCACATTGGGCACCGTCGAGAACAGCGCCACCGGCGCGAAATCCTTGTCGGCGTTGTACGGCAGGTTCTTGGACAGGAGCAGCAGAATCGACTGCTGCCCCATCGTCGCCAGCAGCAGCGTGTAGCCGTCCGCCGCCGCCTTGGACACGAAATTGGCCCCGATGCTGCCGCCCCCGCCCGGCTTGTTCTCGACGATGACCGTCTGCCCCAGCTTTTCCGACATATGGTTGGCCAACAGGCGTCCCATCAGGTTCACCGTGCCGCCTGGCGCGAACGGCACCACCAGCGTGATCGGCTTGTTCGGATAGCCCGCCTGCGCCGCCTGCGCGCCCGGGCTGAGGCCCAATGCCGCGACCAGCGCCACGGCAAACTTCGGCAATGCGTTGACCATGATTGAATTCCCCTTGCATGCAGTGATTGATACGGCGGCGCAGGAAGCCGCGCCTTGTGCCGTGTGTTGGATCGATGTGAATCTGCCGGGATCAGACAGCGTGTCTGAAAGGATCGCTACGCCGCCGCCGTTGCCGCGGCCGCCAACGCGGCCGCCTGGCGCTGCAAGGCGTCGCGCGCCTCGGCCGCCCGCCGCTGCGCCGCGTCGATCGCCGCTTGCTGAACCGCCAGCCGCGCGCGCTGCTCGGCCAGGTGCGCCCGCACCGATTGCGGCGCCGGGCCGCCCAGCGACTGGCGCGCGGCCACGTTGCGCACCGGGTCCAGGCAAGCCGCGATGTCCGCCTCGTCCAGCGTCACCGGCCGCCCCAACTGCTCGGCCGCCGCCGACGTGATCATTGCCGGCGTGATGGCGCGCGCCGGCAGGCCCGCTTCCAGCGCCTGCCGCACCACTGCGCCAATGACGTGGTGCGCGTCGCGAAACGACGCATCCGCGCGGCGCACCAGCAGGTCGGCCAGGTCCGTCACCGTGGAAAAGTCATCCGCCGCCCGCGCGGCCATGCGCGTGCGGTTGGGCGCCACCTGCTCGACCAGCAGTTGCATCAGTTCCAGCGCCTTCAGCGCTTCCTCGCACGACTCCCAGCACGTGCGCGTGCTTTCGCGGCTACTGTCGCCCGAATGCGTGAAATGGGTCGACTTCACCGTCGTCAGCGCCGCCGACGTCAGCCCGATCAGGTGGCCCGTCTTGCCGCGCAGGTATTCCAGCACCGCCGGGTTCTTTTTCTGCGGCATGATGCTGGACGTGCTGGCGATGCTGTCCGGAAACGTCAGGTAGCCGAATTCGGGCGTGGACCAGATGTAGAAATCCTGCACCATGCGGCTGCACGTGATCATCATGATCGACAGCGTCGCGCTCAGTTCCAGCGCGAAATCGCGCGACGCCACGCTGTCCAGCGCATTGGCCAGCGGGCCGCTGAAGCCCAGCAGCGCGCTGGTCGTGCCGCGGTCGATCGGAAACGACGTGCCGGCCAGCGCGCAGGCGCCCAGCGGCGAGGCATCCGCCGTTTCCAGCGCGTGCGCCAGCCGGCCGATATCGCGCGACCAGGCATCCACCAGCGCCGACAGGTAATAGCCATAGGTGATCGGCTGCGCCGCCTGCATGTGCGTGTAGCCGGGCATGACACAGTCCGCGTAACGTTCGGCCTGCACCAGCGCCGCCTGCGACACGCCGATCAGGGCCGCGCCGATGCGGGCGGCAAAATCGCGCGCCCGGATGCGGTCGATGGTGGCGCCAATGTCGTTGCGGCTGCGGGCCGTGTGCAGGCGGCCGCCCAATTCCTGCCCCACCGCCTTGATCAGGTGCGCCTCGTAGTTGAAATAGGCCTCTTCGCGCGCCGCGTCCAGCTCCACCACATGGGGGCCTTCGGCCTGCATCACCAGCAGCGCCTGCGCCAGGCGCTGCGACGCGTCGTGGTCCAGGATGCCCTGCTCGTGCAGCATCAGCAGATGCGCCAGGTTCACCTGGGTCAGCATCTCGAAATTGGCGAAGAACTCCCGGTTCAAGCGCGGCAGGAAAAGGTGCTGCAACACCGCTTTGGCCAGGGGTTGCTTCAAGCGCGTACTGACTTTCGATTCCATATCGGGTCCGGAGGAAACAGGGAAAACCGTAGTCTCTCGCCGGGCCAATTCATACGTCAAATCAGATTCTTACAGCTACTCATACAGAAATGATATGATTTGGACCGCTCGCCGCGCCGGGGTTGGCAGACGCCCATGCGCCCGGCGCCGTCTGACGCAAGCGGCGTGTTTCCGTTTCGCCCCGCCAGGATTTCCTTCCATGAATTTCAAGCAAGTCGAGGCCTCTCGCGCCGTCATGATGACGCGCTCGATGACCACCGCGGCCGGCCTGTTGCACACCTCGCAGCCCAACGTCAGCCGCTGGATCGCCCTGCTCGAGAAAACGCTGGGGTTCGTGCTGTTCCAGCGTGTGGGCACCCGCATCATTCCCACCCCCGAAGCCGAGGCCTTCTACGCCGACGTCGAACGCGCCTTCATCGGCCTGGAATCGCTGAACGACAGCGCCAGTTCGATCCGCCGCCGCGGCACCGGCCTCTTGCGCGTCGGCGCGGTCGGGTCCATCACCCAATGCGTGCTGCCCGACGCCATCCGGCTGTTCCGCGAGAAGTTTTCCGACATCCCCGTGGTGGTCAACACCGGCGGATCCGACGTCGTCGCCAAATGGCTGGCCACGGGCGTTTGCGACATCGGCTTTTGCTCGCTGCACACCGACCTGCCCGGCCTGCATTACGAACGCATCAACACCGCCCACGGCGCCGGCATCGTGCCCGCCGCACATCCCTTGGCCGCCAAAGCCTTGCTGACCCCGGCCGACTTTCACGACGAGAACTTCATCTCGTTGCCCGCGGGCAGCTTCAACCGCGCCGCCATCGACCGCCACTTTCCCGACGACGCCCGCATCCTGTCGATCGAAACGCCCTACGCCACCACCATCTGCACCATGGTCAGCAAGGGCCTGGGCATTTCCATCGTCAATCCCGTGGTGCCGCGCGCGCTCGGCATTGCGGACCTGCGCGAGATCCCGTTTTCAGAGAAGGTCGAATTCCACAGCTACGCGGTCACGTCCGACCATCATCCGGTCAACACGCTGGCCCGGCGCATGGCCGAATGCGTGCGCGAAACCTTCACCGCGTTGGACATGCCGGCCACGCCAGGCTGAGCGCCAACCTGGCGTGGCCGCTTGCACAGCCGCCGCGCGGCCGGTCAATCCGCCGAACGGAACGGCTGCGACAGCGCCCAATTGCGCTCGAAGTGCGCCAGGTACGCCTTGGCCAGCGCCGGGTTGTTCCAGTTCACCAGCGCATTCTCGGAATTCTCGTGCGCCGCGGAATGGGCGAAATTGAAGCTGCCCAGTTCCACCGTCTGCCTGTCGGCGATCAGCACCTTGTCGTGATGCAGCTTGAAGGCCGACACGATGCGCACGTTCACGCCGGCCTCGGCCAGCGTCTCCAGCGCATGGCGAGATTTGCCGCTGCGATCCGTGACCAAATTCCGTTTATGGTCGGCCAGCAACGACACCGTGACGCCGCGCTTGGCCGCGCGCACCAGCGCTTCGGTGACGCTTTTGCTGGAAAAGCTGTAGGCCATCACATTGAGCTCGGTCTTGGCCGAATCGATCACGCGCAGCACCAGCGTTTCGGCCCCTTGGTCGGGAGAAAAACCGACTTCGATCGTACCGGCGGCGGGCACGGAAATGGGCGCGGCGGGTGCGGCGCTGGCGCCCGCAGCACCCGAGCCAACCGTTGCTGACCCCGACGCCGCCGGCTTGGCTTGCGCCTGCGCGGGCAAGGGCGACGTCAACGCCAGACCGGTCGCACAGACCGCAACGAATCGGGACAAGGCAAACGAAGCATTCACGGCAATCATCCGGGAAAAAGCAGCGGCGGCATCGTTGCCGCCCAAGCTGCCAACTGTACCGCGACGCCCCCCTTCTACGCTGTCCGTGATTGCCGCAAGTCAATGTCGCAGATTCACAGCCATCCCTTCAGTGCCTCGGCTTCATTGCTCCCAATTCATTGCTCTCGATTCATTGCTCCCGATTCATTGCCCCGAATTCATTGCCCCGACGCGCGCCGTCCTGGCCTGAACCCATGTGCTCGCGCCGCCCCCGCCGCCAGCAGCCCCACCGCCAGCAACGCCGCCACCACCCGCGGCAACGCGCCCGCCCCGGTCGTTTCCAACAGCACGCCGCCCAGCACCCCGCTGGCCGCGAACGCCAGGTTGAACACCGTCACCAGCATCGACTGCGCCACCTCTGCCCCGTCGCCCGCCGCGTCGGCCAAGGCCGTCTGCAACAGTGTCGGCGCGCCGCTGAAACTCAGGCCCCACACAGCCACGCCCGCAAACACCCAGGGCGCCTGCGCCTGGCCCTGTCCCAGCGCCCATGCCACCACGGCAAACGCGGCCAGACTGGCCAGCACCAGCGCCCGCAGCCAACGGTCCACCAGCAGCCCGGTGATCCAGATGCCTGCCAACGACGCCACGCCGAACACCAGCAACGCCACGTCCACCTGCCCCGCCATACCCAACGACGCCATGAACGGCGCGACATACGTGTACAGCGTGTAGTGCGCCAGAATCCACGCCAGGATCACGAACAGCACCGGCCGCACGCCCGGCGTCGTCCACACTTGCCGCATCGGCACGCGCCGCGCCTCGGCCTGGCCGGGGTAATCGGGCACCTTCAACCACACCCACGCCATCAGCGCCAGGCTCAGGCCCGACAACAGGCCGAAGATGCCGCGCCACCCCACGATGCCACCCAGCCATGCCGCCAGCGGCACCCCCAGCGACAGCGCCAGCGGAATCCCCACCATCGCCACCGCCATGGCCCGCCCCTGCTGCGCGGGCGGCACCATGCGCCGCGCATAACCGGCCAGAAGACTCCATGCCAGGCCGGTCGCCACGCCCACCAGGAAACGCGCGGCAAGCGTCAAGCCGTAAAAGGGCGACCACGCCGTCACCGCATTGCAGGCAAAAAATCCGCCTATCGCCAGCAACAGCGCCACGCGCCGCCGACAGCCGCGCAACAGCAGCGTCAGCGGAATCGCCGCCAGGCCCGACCCCAGCGCGCACAACGTCACCAGCTGTCCGGCCCACGCCTCGGACACCCCGAAGCCCTGCGCAATCTGCGGCAACAGGCCGGCCGGCACGGTCTCGTTGGCCGTCGCGATGAAACTGCACATCGTCAGCGCCAGCAGTGCCGCCATGGGCAGGCTCGTCCTCGCGGCGGGTTGCCCGTGGGCGGGGGTATGCGCTGCTGGCATTCGGGCAGCCGGCGTACGGGCAGCCGACGTACGGACGTCCGGCACGTGATCGTCCACTGCCGCCGAAGATGAGGTTTGACGCATTGTTGGCTTCCCTTGCATCGTGGGCCAAGGCCCTGGATTGAAGAGACGCCAGTCTGCTACCTGCCTTTGAATTTGATAATTGGCCTAGAATTTGAATAACTTTCAAATCCAGGTTAAAGATGGCAACGGATCGACTCGGTGACATGCGCTTGTTCGCGCAGGCAGCGGCCCTGGGCAGCCTGTCTGCCGCCGGCCGCAAGCTCGGCCTGTCGGCCGCCGCGGCCAGCGCCCGCCTCATCAAGCTGGAAACCGCGCTGCACGCCAAGCTGTTTCACCGCAGCACGCGTCAACTGCGCCTGACCGAAGAAGGCCGCATCTACCTGGCCCATTGCGAAGTCGCGCTGCGCGCCATCGACGATGCCGAAGCCGCGCTGCAGGCCGGCCAGCACAGCGTGCGCGGCAAGCTGCGCCTGTCGGCGTCCGCCGATTTCGGCCGCCACCTGCTCAGCACCTGGCTCGACGAATTCAGCGCCGCCCACCCCGACCTGAAGATCGCGCTGACCCTGTCCGATTCGCTGTCCAACCTGCTGCAGGACGACATCGACCTGGCCATTCGCTTCGGGCAACCCCAGGACGGCTCGCTGGTCGCCCGCTACCTGGCGCCCAACTGGCGCGTGCTGTGCGCATCGCCCGAGTACCTTGCCAAGCGAGGCCACCCCCGCACGCCCGCCGACCTGGCCGACCACGACTTCATCGTGCTGGTCACCGCCGCCGGCCCCCTGAACCAGTTCCACTTCGCCCACGACGGCCAGCGCCAAAGCATTACCGTGCCGCTGGAACGCGCCTGGGAAACCAACGACGGCGCACTCGCCCGCAACTGGGCCCTGGCCGGCCGCGGCATTGCCCGCAAAACCATCTGGGACGCGGCCGAAGACCTGCGCGCCGGGCGCCTGCACGCCGTACTGCCGCAATACAGCGTCGCCGAATCGGGTGTGCACGCCGTGTTTCACGGCACCCGCTACATGGCGCCGCGCGTGCGGCGGCTGCTGGATTTCCTGATCGAGCGATTTGCCCGTGCCAACGATGAGTTCTTGCCAGACGGGCCGCCGGGCACGGCCTAGCCCCACTGACGCGGGAAGCCTCAGTCCTCGCCGCCCCACCAGAACGCCTCGACCGATCGGCAACTTGGACCGTCGGTGACCTCGATATCGAAGCCCGACACGGCCTGGCCCGGACACGCCAGGCTGAGCGACAGCGCCGCGTCGCCCGGAGAGACCGTGCACCCCAATGACGCCAAGGCTGTTCGGTAGCGGCCGAGCAGCGCCTCGGCAGACAACGAAGACGCATACGACACAAAGTTGGCCTGGGCACGTTCGCCGTCCCGGCCTTCCAGCCGCTGCATCACCGGACCGCACGTCTCGAACACCGGAAAAGCGTTCAGCATGGCCGGCATGGAGCGGGCAGACCAGCTGCCGCGCGGCACGCCGTCTTCCTGCAGCTTGAACGACCAGATCGACAGGCCGGCGTAGCCCAGGATGGCGATCAGGATCAACGTCAGAAAAAACGGCCTTCGTCTTCGGATGGCAATGGGCGCCATGCTCCCTCATTCGGTGAAAAAATCAACGCGTGCGCGGCCGAGGCCACGAACCAAAACGCAAACGCTCTATCCGACACGCGACGACCGGTCATCGGATGCAGGCCGCCCAGATCGTAGCGCAAGCTGATGCCCCATACCCGCGCGGCAAATGCCGTCGCTCCGCTAAACTTTTCCACCCCCAGCCGGATATGTTGTCGAGGATGGCAAAAAAGGTCGATGCAGGTCCTCTTTGTCTACACATATCAGGAGATATCCATGACGCTCATCGCTGCCCAACAGGTCGCGGAATCCGCCGAGGCGCATGCAAGCCGGGCAAGTCCTGGTTCAGGTTCAGGCAACCGCCATCAATCTGCTGGATTACCAAGTTCGACGCGGCGACTATCCCGACCTGGTGCCACTGCCCGCCATTACGGGCCACGATGGATCCGGCATAGTCGCAGGCGTCGGACCCGGCGTAACCGCCTTCTCGGTCGGCGATGAAGTCTGGTACCCCCCCAGGTCTTCGCCGGTCCCGGCAGCTATGCCCAATACCACGTCGCGGCCGAAAGCATCGTGCGACACCGCCGGCGACACCAATGCGCCAGATCACGGGACTGCGCCGGCAAAGGTCCACCGGAGCAGAGCTTCCAATCATCAGGCCGAGCCGGCAAGCGCTTGCCTCTTGCAATTCAATGCACGTCTGCGCTTGCTGTTTGTGAGTGACCATTCGGACGCTCTCGCGGCTCGTACAAACGCATCGCGCCTCAGCCTGTCAGCCTCGTGGCCCCGCCGGCTTCACCGCATAACACCCCAAGAACATCGCCACCGCCGAATCCGCCACCCGTTGCCGCTCGGCCAGCGCCAGCGGCGGCTGGCCCAGCGTCACTTGCGGCCAGAACGCAAAGCTCTTCACCAGCCCTTGCAACTGGTGCCCGGCAAAATCCGCGTCCACCTTGGCCAGCCGGCCATCCGCTATGGCCGCCCGGATCCAGGCGGTTACCCCACTCTCTTTTTCCCCCATGCGGCACACGATCGCCTGCGCCCGTTCCGGGGAGTGAATGATCTCGGCCATTGCCACGCGCGCCAGGTCAATGAAACTCGCATCGCCCAGCAGCGCCAGCTTTTGCATCAGCAACTGGCGCAATTGCTGGTCCAGCGGCAGATCCGGCCGATAAGCCAGATCTTCGCTGTCGGCGCTGCTGTTCCACAGGTGCTCCAGCGTCAGCCCGAACAGTTCGTCTTTGCTGGGAAAGTGGTTGTAGACCGTGCGCTTGGACACACCGGCCGCCGCGGCGATGCGGTCCATGCTGGTGGCCTCAAAGCCCGCGCTGCGAAATTCCTCGACCGCCGCGCGCAGGATGGCCGCGCGCTTGCGGTCGGTCAGGCGTTGGGGAGGCTGGGGCTTGGAAGGTCGGGTCGTCGGCATGTCGATAATTTTACACCGGTGAGTGTACTTTTCAGAGAAACGAAACTACACTGTGCAGTGTAATTTTGGACACTACCGATGACGCGCACTTTCGCCGCTCTCCTGCTAGGACTTCTTGCCGTGACCGCCCTGACCAGCTTTGCCTTGTGCAGCCGCAACCCCAGCTATCCCGATTCTCCCCAACATCGCGAGGGCCGCTTCACCAACCCGTCGCCGCGCCCGTCCATGGGCTGGTGGAACGGCCTGAAATTGACGTGGGCTTTCCTGTTCGACAAGCCCACCGGCACCGTGCCCGACCAGCCGGTGCCGGTGCGCGCCCTGACCCGCGCCGACCTCGACGCCGCCCCCGACCGCAGCCTGTACCGCCTGGGCCATTCCACCATCCTCCTGAAACTGCGCGGCCGTTACTGGATCACCGACCCGGTGTTTTCCGATCGCGCATCGCCGGTGCAATGGGCCGGGCCGGCGCGCTTTCATGCGCCGCCCATCAGCATTGAAGAATTGCCGCCGCTGGCCGGCGTGATCCTGTCGCACAACCATTACGACCATCTCGACCACGCTGCCGTCCTGCAACTGGCCGGCAAGACGGGGCGTTTCATCACCCCGCTGGGCGTGGGCGACCAGCTGATCGCCTGGGGCATCGACCCCAAGCAGGTCGAACAGCTGGACTGGTGGCAATCCACCGTGGTCGACGACCTGCGCCTGACCGCCACCCCGGCCCAGCATTTCTCGGGCCGTGGCCTGACCGACAGCGACCGCAGCCTGTGGGCATCGTGGGTCATCCAGGACGAGGACCTGCGCGTATTCTTCAGCGGCGACTCCGGCTACTTCAACGGCTTCAAAGCCATCGGCGACGCGTACGGCCCGTTCGACCTGACCCTGATGGAAACCGGCGCCTACGACAAGCGCTGGGCCTTCGTGCACATGCAGCCCGAAGAAACCCTGCAGGCCCACCTGGACCTGCGTGGCCGCGTGCTGCTGCCGATACACAACGGCACCTTCGACCTGGCCATGCATGCCTGGCAGGAACCCTTCGAACGCATCAGCGCCTTGGCAGCCGAGCGCGGCGTGGCAGTGACCACGCCCGAGATGGGGGAAAGGTTGGATGTGGGCGCACCGCATGGGGGGTCGGCCTGGTGGCGAAGACTGACCCAGCCGACAGCGAGCCAGAAGGGCATGGCCAGCGGCCTCAAGGCACCGTGACAGCCCGCGTACTGCCGCGTACGATCAGCTCCGCAAGAGACACCGAGGTGTAGGGCGCCCGTTCCGCCGCATGGCTTTTCAGCTGGTGCTGAAACCACAGGCCACAAGCGGTAGCCAGCTCGGACACGGGCATCGCCAGTGTCGTGAGGCCTGGCCCCCACCACCGAAAACCAGGCTCGTCGCCGAAACCGACGACGGATAGACGGTTGCGAATCGCGATGTCGTACGCACACAGTGCATCCAGCACGCCATACGTGATCTGCACGGATCCCAGTACGATCGCCGTCGGCGGTTCCGGTAGGTCGAGAAGGCGGCGGACGGCGCTACGTCCCACCTCCCACGACGAAGGCGGGCCCACTTCTTCGCGGGCCATACCGGCGGCCTTGGTGCCTCGCAGCGCGTCGCGAAACCCGTCCAATCGCGCCGCGCCGGTGGACAGGTCAGCAGATCCGCCGATATATGCGATGCGCTCATGCCCCAGCGCCATCAGGTGCCGAGTTGCCACCTGAATCGCGTTGGCGTCATCGATCACAAAGCACTGATTCCCCAGCGGGGCGCAACGGCGCAGCAATTGACAATGCGGCATGGCGCCCAGCAGACGAATCGACTCGGCTAGCGGTTTGGCGCTAGGCACGATGATCACGCCTGCGGCATGGGCACTCGACAACTCGCGCAGATGCTGCGACTCGATTACGCGATCGTCACCCGTTTCGCAGAGCATCAGTTGATAGCCGCCAGCGGCCAGGCACTGCGACAACGCGTGGGCCGCAGTCGAGTAAAAGCCGTTGCGGATATCTGGAACCAGAAGCCCGATCAGATTGCTGGACACGCCCCGCATCATTTGCGCGGCACGGTTGGCCACGTATCCCAGGTCAGCCGCCGCCCGCGACACCCGCTGCTTTGTCTCTGCACTTATCCGTGGGTCGTCTCTGAGGGCTCGCCCCACCGTCGATACCGATATCTGCAACATCGCCGCGATGTCTTTCGCTATTGCCATGAGGGAATCGAGTCTGTTTGGTTGCTAACGATGGCACGAAGTATACAACTGGATGAATTTTCCTCCTAGATAATCATCAATGCTATCGATTGCACTATTTTTAAAAAAATGCCATGCTTGGACCGTCATTGATCTGGAGACCGCATATGGACCACACCGATCAAGCCCTTGAACATTGGGCCGCTGTCATGCGCTGCGAAGCGGCCGTTCTTCGGTTCACGGCGCATTTCGACGCACGCGAATATCACGAAATGGAACGCTACTTCGCGCCGGACGGCCTATGGAAACGACACGAAGGCGACGTGCGCGGCGTCATCCAACTGCGCGAGCGAATGGCCCAATTCAAGCCAGATTTCTTGATGCGGCATGTGATCACCAATATGCGCACCACATTGCATAGCCGCCAGACTGCAACCGTGGACTCGTACGTCACGCTCTATATGCATGTCTACGGCGATGCCGTCCCACCGCTACACGCGCCGCTCAATGGCCCAGTGGTCGTCGGGCGCTATGTCGACGACATGCGCTGCATCGACGGCGACTGGAAGATCCAGATCCGACAGCCCATCCACGACTTCAAGGCCCTGGCCTAGCACGCCAACTTTCGCCCCCAAAGATTGCACAACTCGCAGCGCTAACGTTAGCACTACCCCCCAAGACCGGATTGCTCTGCCAAGACAAGGATGCTCATGAAACTCGCTACCGTAAAAGCCGGCGATCAAATCGCTTTCGGCGCCATCGTGGACACCGGCTTCATCGATCTGAAGACAAGACTCAATGGGCGCTGCCAGGACCTGCGGGATTTGCTCGCGCAAGGCTTGGTCAGTGAAGCCGAGCGTCTGTGCCAGGGCGCTTCGGCCGACTTCAAACTGTCTGAAATCGAATTTCTGCCGGTCAATCCGCGATTGGACGCCCGCATCTTTGCCCTGGGCTGGTCTTACCGCTCGCACCAGCTTGAAACCGGCAAGGACGAACCCGCGTTTCCGGTCCTGTTCAGCAAACACCCGCAGGCGATTGTCGGTCACGGCCAGCCACTGCACTACCCCGCGCCCAGCACCCAATACGACTACGAAGGCGAGATCGCCATCGTCATCGGCCGCAGCGGACGCCACATCCCCCAACATCGATGGAAGGACTATGTCGCCGGCTACAGCATCTTCATGGATGGTTCCGCGCGCGATTTCCAGAAACACAGCATCACCGCCGGCAAGAATTTCGATTCGAGCAGCGCTTTAGGCCCGTGGCTTGTCACGGCCGACGACATTCCCGATCCCTCCCGTCTGCATCTGACGACGCGCCTGAATGGCGAAGTCATGCAGAACAGCGGCTTCGACTTGATGGCCTGGGACCTGGGCTTTCTACTGAACTACATCTCCACGATCTGCCAGCTGGAGCCCGGCGACGTAATCGCAACGGGTACGCCCTCTGGCGTCGGCGCGTTGCGCCAACCACCTCGGTTCATGCAAGTCGGAGAAACCGTGGAAGTCGAAGTCACCGGCATTGGAATCCTGCGAAACGTCATTGGAGCCACGAGATGAATAACCCCGAACTGCCCTCCCTTGAATCCCGTCGGGCGATCACCCCGGACCTCGTCAAGCCGAAAAAGTTGGCGCACCTGGTCTTTCGCACCCGGCAGTTGAGCAAGATGATCGACTGGTACCGCACGGTACTGGGCGCGCACATCGTCTTTGCCGCCGACGAGATCACGTTCCTGACCTATGACGACGAACATCATCGCATCGCGCTCATGGGTTCCAACGACTGGACCGATCCGGCACCACCGGATAGCGTCGGCTTCTATCACGTCGCCTTCACCTACAGCGGCCTTGAGCAGCTCCTGCAGACCTACACTCGCCTCAAGGGAATCGGCATTCTGCCCTACTACCCGATCGTGCACGGCCCCACGATGTCGATGTATTACCGCGACCCGGATGGCAATGCGGTCGAACTACAGATCGACGTCTTCGAGACAGCCGACGAAGCGACCGCCTGGATGAATGGCGAGGCCTTTCGCCGCAATCCCATCGGCGTTCCCTTCGATCCCGAGGACCTGATCCACCGCTACGAAGCCGGCGAGCCGATAGCCCGGCTCACCAAGCGCGCCGATACCTGACCTGAAACACCAGGGGCCGTTCACGCGGCCTTGCCCGGTCCGACCGCGCGAGCCATATCCAAGCCGCGCACACCATTCGGGGCATGTGATGCTGAAAAAAGTACTGTTGACCGACTATGCCTGGCCCGATCTGAGCATCGAGGAACAAATCGTCGGAGAAGCCGGCTTCGAGTTAATCCACGGTCCGCCCTCGCCCCCCGCCGAGGAAGACGTGGTGCGTTTGGTGGCCCTGCACCGGCCTGCGGCGATCCTGACCTGCTGGGCGCATATCAATGCCCAGGCCATCGCCGCCAGTCCGGACTTGAGGGTGGTTGCACGGCTGGGCGTCGGCCTGGACAACATCGACGTCGCGCAGGCCACACGCCAGGGGGTACTGGTCACCAACGTGCCGGACTATTGCGTCGAGGAGGTCTCGGACCATGCACTGGCGATGGTGCTGGCCTGGACGCGGGGCTTGCACACCTTTCATGCGCGGACCCGTGAAGGGCACTGGGAGCCCGAGACGGCGCGCCTGAAGCGCCTGTCCGAACTTGTCGTGGGTATCGTCGGCTACGGCCGCATTGGGCGCCGCACTGCGGCAAAGCTCAAGGCGTGGGGCGGCCGCATCGTGGTCAACACCCCGGGCAGGGTGGTCGAAGACGGTGTCAGCCACGCGCCTCTGGAAGCGCTGTTGGCCGCGTGCGACGTGGTCATCGTGCACGCGCCGCTGACTCCGGCGACCAAGCATCTGTTCGATGCCCGTCGAATTGCGCTCATGCGGCCAGGTTCCCTTTTGGTGAACGTCAGCCGCGGAGGGCTTGTCGACACCGAAGCGCTCACAGCGGCACTGACCAGCGGTCAGCTCGGCGCTGCCGGCCTGGACGTGCTGGATGGCGAGCCCCACATACCCGCCAGCCTCGCCAAGCTACCGAACGTCATGCTTACCCCACATGTCGCGTTCTCTTCCAACGCCTCTCTCGCTGAACTGCGCCGCCGCGCCTGCGCCGAAGTGGTCCGAGTGCTCAGCGGCAGCACGGCTCTGCATGCTGTGAATCGTCCCACCCCTCATCCCTGAAATCTATGAAATTCCACATCAAATCCCTACGCGCCAGGCAGATACTGGACTCTCGCGGGCGTCCCACGGTTGAAGTGGACGTCGAACTTCAGGACGGTTCACTCGGGCGCGCGGCCGTCCCTTCCGGGGCGTCCACCGGCGCGGCAGAGGCACACGAACTTCGCGACGGCGATCCCGCAGCCTATGCCGGCCTGGGGGTACGCAAGGCCGTCGCCCATGTGAACGGCGAGCTCGCGCGAGCGCTGGCGGGCTTTGACGCGGCGGACCAGGAAGGGGCCGATCGTCTCCTGCGCGCAACAGACGGCACACCCAACCTGTCGCGCTTGGGCGCCAACGCGGTCCTGGGCGTTTCACTTGCGCTATGCCGGGCCTTTGCCGTCGCTTCCCGCCAGGCCTTGCACGAACGCATCGCCGAACTGTCCGGCAATCGGCAAGTGACGATGCCCATGCCCATGGTGAATATCCTCAGCGGTGGCCTGCACGCCGGCCGCGGCATGGATATGCAGGACTTCCTGGCCGTGCCGGTTGCGGCTCGTTCGATCGACGATGCCCTGCGCCAGGTGGCCCTGCTCCGTACTGCCGCGGCCGAATTGATGGCGCAGCGCGGGCTGCCCACGCTGCTGGCGGACGAGGGCGGCTTGAGCCCGGGCTTTCGCACCGGACGCAAAGCGCTGCAGTTTATGGTCGAAGCGTTTGAGCACGCGGGCTTTCGTCCTGGAATCGATATGAGCATTGCGATCGACGTGGCCGCCAGTGCCCTGAAAGGGCCTGAAGGCAGGTATGCGTTGACGCGTGAAGGACGCCTGGCGACGGCGCAGGAAATGATCGCTCTGTTTGAAGAGTGGGTCCGCGACTTCCCGATCTGCTCAATCGAGGACGGGCTCGACGAAGAAGCGTGGAACGACTGGCAAACGCTGACAGCGCGGCTCGGCCCACAGGTCCAGCTTGTGGGCGACGATCTTTTCACGACCAATGCCACCCGTCTGGAAAAAGGGATTGCGGCCAATATCGGCAATGGCGTGCTGGTGAAATTGAACCAGAACGGCACCCTGACGGGAACACTGGACGTCATCGCACGCGCCCGCCGTGCGGGCTATGCGGCGATCGTCTCAGCACGTTCCGGCGAGACCGAAGACGCCTTCATTGCCGACCTTGCCGTAGGCTGCGCGGCAGGCCACATCAAGATCGGCTCTGTCCGTTGCTCTGACCGTCTGGCCAAATACAACCAGCTGCTGCGAATTGAAGAAGGCACCGGCGCCCCCTTTGCTGGCATGTCCCAGTACCGCGCATGGCAGGGAGATGCGCCGTGATCGCGCCGGACGCTACGCTACAGGACTTCTTTCTGCGCACGGGACTGGGCCTGCCCGACGAACCGGCGCAGTGGACCCCGCTGGCGGGCGGGGTCTCTTCGGATATCTGGCGGGTGGTCACCCCCAGCCATGACATTTGCATCAAACGCGCGCTGCCGCAGCTGAAGGTCAAGGCCGATTGGCATGCCCCGATCTCTCGCAACGCCTCGGAATGGGAGTGGCTGCAATTCGTGGCGCGGCATGTGCCAACCGCCGTCCCCGAACCGCTGGCGCACGACGCCAAGGCCGGTCTTTTCGCGATGCGCTTCCTGCCTGCCCACGACTATCCCTTGTGGAAAGCACAGCTTCTTGAAGGCAAGATCTCTCTCGCCACCGCAGCTGCGGTGGGTGCCACGCTGGCCATCATCCACGACGCCAGCGCGGCTGACGCCTCCATCCCCGAGCGCTTTGACACCACCGACAATTTCTACGCCTTGCGACTGGAACCCTATTTGCTCGACACCGGCAGAAAGCACCCAGCCCTGGCCGGCAAACTGGATTCCCTGATTCAGACCACGATCGCTTCACGCGTGGCGCTGGTACATGGCGACGTCAGTCCCAAGAACATTCTCGTGGGCCCAACCTCACCGGTGCTTCTGGACGCCGAGTGCGCCTGGTACGGAGACCCGGCCTTTGATCTTGCCTTTTGCCTGAATCATCTGCTGCTCAAGTGCCTGGTCCGGCCGCGCCAACAAGACGAGTATCTCGCCGCCTTTGCGGCATTGCGCGATCACTACCTGGCCGGAGTGCAGTGGGAGTCGACCGGAGAACTGGAAGCCCGGGCCGCAGCGCTATTGCCAGCGTTGTTTCTGGCGCGCATTGACGGCAAGTCACCAGTTGAATACCTGCATGATGAACGGGACCAGGATCTGGTGCGCACTTGCGCCATCCCCCTGATTGAACATGCCCCTGCCACCCTTGACGCGGTGGTGGCAAGGTGGATAGCCGTGCTGTCGCGATGAAGATGCCTGCTTGCTTCGCAGTGTCTCCGCTTATCATTTGAAAATTTATCACTGATAAATTATAGTGCCGCTCATCGGGCCCACGCCCGCTTGAGAGCCATCGGCATGACACCACAACGCATTGATACGGTTCCGGTCCTGATCGTCGGCGGCGGCATCGTCGGCTTGTCCGCTGCCCTGTTCCTGCAACGCCATCGCGTCCCCTTCATCCTGGTCGAACGCAGCCAGACCGGTTCGCCCCTGCCGCGCGCCCGCGGCTTTTCGGCCAGGACGCTCGAGCTCTATCGCTCGGTCGGTCTGCAGGACGACATCGAAGCCGTCGCCAAGACCGCCTGGAAGCAAGGCAAATTCGGCGGCGCCCGGCGTGGCCGGTCAATGCGGGAAGCCGAATCGCTGCCGCTCGCGGACATCGCCAAGCTGCACGCACTGGCCGATCCGTCGCCATGCGAGCTGACCGCCTGCCCGCAGACGCTGGTCGAACCGGTGTTGCGCCAGGCCCTGCAAGCGCGTGGCGGCGACGTGCGTTTCGGCTGGGAATTGCTGCGTTTCGAACAACAGCCAGACGGCGTCATCGCAACGGTCCGCGATATCGCAAGCCACGCGGAACACACCCTGCACGCCGACTACCTGTTCGCCGCGGACGGCGGCCGCAGCGACATCCGGCGGCGCCTGGGCATCGAGCGCCAGGGCATCGACGCCAACCGCCACTACCTGAACCTGTTCTTCGAAGCCGACCTGACCCGCCAGGTCGCCGACAGAACCTTCAGCCAGTGCGAGGTGCACAACGAGCGGGTCAGCGGCCTGTTCCTGGCGATGAACAACGCCACCCGCTGGTCGTTCCACCTGGCCTGCGACCCCGCGACGCAGCAGCCCGAGCAGTGGACCGACGACCACCTGACGCGTCTGGTGCAGGCCGCCATCGGCGCCGATATTGCCGTGACCCTGCTGCACCGGTCTCCGTGGAACACACGAGTCCGTGTCGCCGACCGTTACCGCGATGGACGCGTCTTCCTGATGGGTGACGCCGCGCATCTGATGCCGCCCTGGGGCGGCTTCAACGCCAACACCGGCATCGCCGATGCGCACAACCTGGCCTGGAAAATCGCCCACGTCCTGCAAGGCGTCGCCGCCCCCACCCTGCTGGATACCTACGACCGCGAACGCCGCCCGGTGGCCCGCCGCAACGGCGAACAGGCGTGGCTGCGCACCGACTTCGACGCCCGCTTCCAGATTCGCACGGACGACAACGCCGGTTTCTTTGACCGGCTGGTCGACTATGGCGAACTGCAGATGCGCACCCGCTACGGCGCCGACGACACGGTGCCGACCTTGCACGCACAACCTGGCACGCGCTTTCCGCACGCCTGGATAGAACATCTGGGGCAGCGCCGTTCGACGCTGGATCTATTTGGTGCAGGCTATGTGAACGTCGGCGGCGCTCAAGCGCCCCGCCCTGCAACCGGGACCGCCTACCGGGTGGGGTCGGATTTTCGGTTCATCGACGACGGCGTCACGTGGCAATCGCTGACCGGACTGGCGGATGACGCTGCGCTGGCGATTCGTCCGGATGGCGTCGTGGACCTTTGAGGACGCCCGGGCGCCTCACGGCGCCGAGTCCGGCACGGCGCGATACACCGCTACCTGATCGGACCGAATCGATTCCTGCAAGGTATACGTAGACCCGCCATCGCCCCGCAGCTTCCACTGCTTGCTGGCTTTGGACGCATTGCCGTTGAAGGCCGCATCCGGCACCGCCTGGAAGCTGTCGTAGCGATACAAGGTGTACGGCACGCCGGGCTTCAGGCCGGACACCGTCACCGTCAAGGTCAGCGGCCGGGACGCGGGCCGGGCTCGGCCGCCTTCCGGCATCGCGGGTTGCTCGTCGTTGACGCTCGTCGACAAGCGCACCGGCAGCGTCTGCCCGTCGCGGTCAATGATCCCCGTGATCGCCAGGCCATGGTTGCCGGCGCCACGCGGCAAGGAATAAACCGCGCCGTCCGCTGCGTTGGCCTGCTGCCGCGTCGCCTGAAACGCCCCGAAGGCGTAGCGGTACAGATAATCCGGCTTGCCCTCAGGCGACCACAATCCATGGTCGCTGAACGTCAATACCTCATCGGCGGCATAGGCCGCCGGTGTCGTCACAGGCCGCGTCGACGAGACGCCGATCACCGACACGATATGGTCGTACTGCGCATCGCCCGCGTCGTCGTCATCCGTATCCTCGAACAGGCGCAGGTTTTCATACACACCGATCAGGACGGGATGGCCCGACGCCACATGGGTCTTGACCCAGACCAGGAAGTCATTCGCGCTCGTCCCGGAACCGCCCTGCCACGGCACGGCCTGCAAGCGCATTTGCGCGGCCGCGTAGGCGTCATTGACGCCCAACAGCAACTGGCTGCCCTGCCTGGCCTGATCCCGATTGCGGCTGGCCAGCGCTCGGGCGTCGTACTGAGACACATACTGCCCGTAATACAGCCCTGCGCTGATCAATCCGACCTCGCCGCAATAACCGTAATTGGCCGTCCATTGCTGACGCGGCGGGATATCGTTGGCGTGGGTGTAAGAGCCCGCCTGGGCGGCGTGCGCCACAGGCCACGCCGCGAGCAATGCCCACTGCGCCAGGCGCGCGCCGTGCTTGAACAGGGTATGGAAACCGGACATGCCTATCGCCTTTCCGCATCGATGTGCGAGCGCTACCGGACCTCCGGTCGTCGCAGCCGTAGACGATACCCGAAGGCCGGGCGGGCCGGAGCGACACCGGCCCGCCCCCGTTCAGTTCGCGAAATCCGTCGCTTCGGACGCGCCTCTCCACCCCGTGAGATCGCGGCGGACCGCTTCCTGCTTCTCGTCGGCAAAGCCGTTGGCGAGCTTGCCCACGAACAGATGCACGGGCGGTTCGGCTACCGACGCAGCCTGCTGGATCAGCAACGCCACCTTTTCCGGGTCCCCGTCCTGCTTGCCGTCCAGCCCCTGATGCAGATCCAGCGAGGCTTGCGCCGCGGTGTAATCCGCAATCGACCGCTTGGCGATCACCAGGCTGTTGTTCGTCAGGAATTCCGTGCGCACCGGCCCCGGATACACCACTGTCGCCTTGATGCCCAATTCCGCCGCCTCGGCTGCCAGCGTCTCGGTCAGCCCGGCAAGCGCGAACTTGGTCGCCACGTAGCTACCCCAGCCCGCATAGCCACCCATGAAGCCGGCAATCGACGCCACGTTGAAGATATGTCCGCTGCGCTGCTGGCGCAGATGCGGCAGGCTGTGACGCAACACGTGCAGCGGCGCGAACACGTTGACCTCGAAATTGCGCCGCACTTCTTCGTCCGTCAGCGCCTCCACCGCCCCCTGCTGACCATAGCCGGCGTTGTTGACCACCACGTCGATGCGGCCAAACGTGGCCATGGTCTGCTCGATGGCCGCCTGCACGCTGGCTTCCGACACCAGATCGACTTCCAGCGCAAGCAGATTCGGGGTGTCGCTGCCCAGCGCCTTGTGCAGACTGTCCAACGTCCGCGACGTCGCCGCCACCTTGTCGCCGCGCGCCAGCAATTGGCGAGCCAGCGAGAGGCCGATGCCGCGAGCGGCGCCAGTAATGAACCACACGTTGTTGCCTTGATGATTTTGCATTTGCTGTGCTCCTGATGTGAGGGGATTGCAGGAACAGATGCTAGGCGCGCAGGCCCTGGTCGAATAGGCACACAGCTATCGGATGATTGCCTATTCCTAAACCCAAGGCCCCACTCTTGCCCAATACCGGGCAAAATCATGCCTAAGACTCTTAGCCGGAGATTCACGCCATGGTGACTGCCACCACTGCCCAGCACCAGATGACCGCCCTGCTCGCCCAGTTGGCCCCGCAAGAGGGGTACACCCGGTCGCGCCTGGACGGCGTGCGCTTCATGCGCGCCAACCGGCCCGTGGGCCGCACCCCGGTGCTGTACGAACCCAGCATCGTCATCGTCTGCCAAGGCTCCAAGCGGGGCTACCTGGCCGACCGGGTCTACCACTACGATGCGCAGCACTATCTGGTGCTGTCCGTGCCGCTCCCCTTCTCCACCGAAACCGACGCCACCCCGCAAGAGCCGCTGCTGGCCGTGTCCGTGCGACTGGACATGACCACCGTGGCAGACCTGGCGATCGAAGTCGACGGCGACGACAAGGAGCGGCAGGCGCAGCGCGCGCAACGGCCGGCGCCTGGCTCAAACGCGCAAGGCGTCCCCGCGCCCGAAGGCATCGTCTCGACACCGCTGGACGCTACCTTGGCCGACACCACCCTGCGCCTGTTGCGTGCCCTGTCTTCACCCATCGAAGCCCGGGTACTGGCGCCTGGCATCGTGCGCGAGCTGTGCTTTCGGGTGCTGCAAGGAGAGCAAGGCGGTGCGATCCGGGCCGCCCTGGCCAGCCAGGGCAACTTCGGCCGCATCTCGCGCGTCCTGCAAAGCATCCACAACGATTACGCGCGGCCCCTGGACGTCAGCCTGCTGGCGCGCGAGGCCGGCCTGAGCGCGCCCGCCTTCCACGCGCACTTCAAGGCCATCGCCCGCACCTCGCCCATCCAGTACATCAAGTCCGTCCGGCTGCACCAGGCCCGCCTGCTGATGATCCGCGACAACCTCACCGCCGCCGCCGCGTCCGCCCGCGTCGGCTACGAAAGCGCCTCGCAGTTCAACCGGGAATTCAAGCGGCAGTTCGGGCGCAGCCCGGGGGAAGAAGCGCGGGAAATGAAGTTCGCGTTTGCGCTTTTGCCGGCGGCGCAGCTGGAAGCCGTGGCGTCGACGCATTGATCGCGGCGCACGCTATTCGTGCTGCAGAATATTGACCAATGTCCCCACGGGATCCCTGACATAGAACCGGCGCACGCCCCAGGGTTCGCTGACCGGGCCGTACTCGACGGCAACACCTGCCGCCTCGACCCGGCGCAGCGCCTCGGCAAGGTCATCCACCTCGATCGACAGCGCCGGCAGCGGCGTATCCGCGCCGCCCTGGCTGCCGACACTGAGCTGTACCGTCATCTTGGCCGACCCTGCGTACGTGCGGATCCAGCCATGGTCCATGGCCAGGTCCAAGCCGAGGATTTCCCGATAGAACCGGTCCACCACGGCAGGATCGGCGGCAGGGATATTGGCGATGATGCGCTTGACTTGCATGGGGCGTCCTATGGGTGGTCAGGTGAGTGTCGCGCGATGCGTTCCCGCACCTCAGGCGATGCCAGGCACATCGCCACAGCCTCGTAGCCTGGCGCGCCGGGATAGGGCGCGACGCGACGTGGCGGACTGTGATTGGCCGGGCAAAGCAGAATCGCCTCGTCCGGGCCGACTGCAGCAAGATCAAGAATAGCCGTAGAGCGCGTCATCAAGAACAGCGGCGGGCCCGCATGCCTGGCGCGATGTCGCAGATGCGCCATCAGGGCTTGCTGCGTGGCGTGGTCCAGCCCTTGCTCGACCATATCCACCACCCACACGTCGGGCCCGTCGGCCAGCAGGCTGCCCAGCAATGCCACCAGGGCGTCGGATCGCGTCGCCCCCTCGCCGATCAGCCACGCCAGCGCCTCATTGACGCGTGCCTGCAGCGCTGCGTCGGCCGCCAGTTGCGCCTTGGCAGCAGCGCATCCGTCGTCCAGGCGATTCAAGCCCAGGAATGCGGCATTGGGCAAGGCCTGGGCCAGGCGCTGCGCCAATCGGGTCTTGCCGCTACCCAACGAGCCGATCAGGTAATTCAAGGGCCGGACGTCCCGCAGTTCGAACCATTCTCCGCCCCACGGCCAGGGCAGCGCAAACGCCGCACGGATGTCTGCCGTCGGACCCAGCAAGCCGGCCAGCGCCGCGCCCGACGGCATCTGGCCTTGCGCCAGATCCGCCTGAATGCTCCGCACTTTATCCAATTTGCCCGCCAGCGCCTGGATGTCACCGGCAAGCGCCGCATCGTGCGCCGCCAACGCCGCTTGCAGGCTAGCCGGATCGCCATCCAGCACCCTGGCCACCTGCGCCAGGCTAAGCCCCAACCCGCGCAACGCCGCCACCTTCGCCGCACGCGCCATGTCTGCGGCGGCATACATTCGGTACCCCGCCTCGCTGCGGCCCGGGTTGACCAAGCCCTGGCGCTCATAAAGCCGCAACGCCTTGACCGACACGCCAAGTTGCCTGGCGGCCTCGGAAGCACTCATGCACGATTGAGAAGCACGCATACACCACCCTTTATGTTGACCAAGAGCCGCTAGCGTGAGGGTGGCCCCAGGGGTCGGGTCAAGCATCCGTGTCCGCTCGACCTCGGTCAAGCGACATTCGGCGGCCGTGCGCTACCCGGCCATGCGCCGAAATGACGCCCGATAATCAATCGGTTCCAGGTGAAGCTGATCGTGCAGCCGGCCCTTCAGGATATAAAGCTTGGGCGCTTCGCTGAACTGGAACACGCGGTAAAGGTGAAATGCCTCTTCCGCTTCCTCGGAAAATTCCAGCTCGTTGCGGCTGATGATGAATGACGACGCATGGCCACCGTTCGTGGTTTTGACCTCGATAAAGCGGTGCTGGCTGGGTGTTTCGTGCGACAGGATGTCGTAACCGATGCCATCGCCCAGCCGATCCGACACCCAGTCCAGCTGTTCGAAGAGTTCCGGATACCCGGCTTCGACAAGGCGGCGTTGCTCGAACCCGATCACCCAGTGTTCGCCGGCACGCCCCAACTTTCGGTTCGCTTCGTCGCGCTGTGCCCAATTGGTTTTGCGCGGCAACCTGAGCTTGGATGCGCCCTTTTCCAGCTGCGCCACGGTTTCAAGGGCTGGCGGCTCCACCAACGATGCATGAAACGTCCGTTCGCCCGGCGCCTTGACTTCCTCGATCGCGTCAACGACCTGAGAAACCAGGCCCGGCTGCGCTTGAATGAACCGCTGCACCCCCTGGCGCAGCAGCAATTGCGCATTGCCTCGGGGCTTGTAGCCGCGAATGAACGGCAATTCCAGACCGTTCAAGATCGCGCTGATGTTCTGGTACTTCAGTTCCACCGACGCTTTGCTGCGATTGCGCAATCTGGGACGCAACTGCGCATTGAATTCCGACTTCACGTAGGCTTGCTGCGCCGCTTCCAGCCGCAGCATTTCGAAGTACGAGGCCACCGTCGCCTGCACCTCGTCCGCGGTCCAATCCTCGCCGATCGTCACGACCTCGAAACCCAGCTGTTGCAGCCGGGGCACGACGGTCGCCTCGCCATCCGAAAAGTCCGTGGGTTTCAGCGGCCCCTCGTCGGGAAACTGATAGCCGAAGGCCACGCCGACGATGGCCTTGGCATCGCACAACTGCCCGGTCTTGGCGTCGCGCACCAGAAAGCTGCGCGACTTCGCGTACCCGTAGCGCGACAGAAAGGCCGTTCGGCCAAGTTGCGCGAACTCGTCCAGTGCGCGTTGAACTGCAGCGGGGCTTTGAAGGCGGGACAAATCAAGCGCCATCACAACCTCGCCTTAATCGCTGCAGCGAAATTAGTGTCGCGGAAGTTGCATTGGCATTTTGGTATTGACACAGTGCCGACAAAAAATATGAAAATAACACTTCATGTTACAACACCCTACTTTCCCGTATTTTGCTGTTTGCTTTGGCTTCATCAGAAACACTCATTCTCGACTCCCACCGCATACTTGCTCAGCGCATCGCCTCTGAGAGCCGAATCGTTTCCGTCGATATTGAGGCCCATCCCGATAAGGGAAACCAGATTTTCGCTGTCGGCGCGGTCCGATCAGACAGGCCAGACGAGTTCAACCAACCCAGTTCTTTGATCAAGGCTGGCTCGGTTACCGCGTCCCTGAATGACTTCTCCCTTGACGGCCAAGTCCTGTTGGGACATAACTTGAAGCGCCACGACATACTGCTGATGCGCGACCAACTACCACGGTTGGAATGCCTGCAGTGGCCTGTCATCGATACCCTTGAGCTTTCAGCGCTAGCCTTTCCAACAAATCCCTATCATCGATTGGTGAAAGGCTACAAGCTGCTCTCGGATCAGCGTAACAATCCCACCCAGGACGCTCGGGTAGCCCTCAACGTATTCGAAGAAGCCGTCGAGGCGCTGTTGCAGGCCCATGCCCAAGAGCCTTGGTGGCTGGCCGTCCTGCACTTTCTGCTGCATCGCGACCAGGCAATGGCGCTGGTGCTGCGACAGGTGCGCGGCGAAGCTCCACCCGCCGGCGCCATGGTGGCCCCCATCATCGCCAGCCGGTTTTCGGGTCACTGCTGTGCCACTCGATTGCAGGATCTGGTCACCGACATTGCAGCATCGTTCGATAATCAAGATCCTTGGACAGTTGCATTCGCACTTGGTTGGATCCGCGTCGCGGGCGGCAACTCCATCCTTCCGCATTGGGTATTTCACGAAATTCCCGCTGTCAGAAAACTGATTGCCGAACTACGTGAAACGGATTGCCATCAGTCCGAGTGCACATATTGCCGACACAATCACAACCCTGAAGCGCTGCTCGCCGCGCTATTCGGTAAACCCGGCTTCCGGGCGCAACCGGCCACCGCTGACGGCTCTTCATTGCAACGTGCGATCGTCAGCGCCGGCTTGGCTCGCGAAAGCATGCTCGCCGTCCTGCCCACAGGTGGCGGGAAATCCATTTGCTATCAGCTTCCCGCCCTGGTGCACTATCGTCGCTCAGGGCGGTTGACTGTCGTTATCTCGCCGCTGCAATCACTGATGCGGGATCAGGTCGACAATCTGCTGAAAGCCGACGTCCAATGCGCGGCCACCGTCAACGGAATGCTCACTCCGCTGGAACGGCGGGACGTACTGAACCGTATTCGTCTGGGCGATATCGGCATCGTCCTGGTTTCTCCAGAGCAGTTCAGAAGCCGCACTTTCGTCGAAGCAATCCGCATGCGAGAGATCGCCGCCTGGGTATTCGACGAAGCCCACTGCCTGTCCAAATGGGGGCATGACTTCCGGACAGACTACCTATACGTTTCCCGCTTCATCAAGGAACAGTTTCCCGGACACGCGCCGATAGCTTGCTTTACCGCTACGGCCAAACCGGACGTCGTCGACGATCTGATCAGCCACTTTCAGGACAGTCTTCAGATCGAACTGAAACAGTTTCTAGGTGGCCACGAACGCACGAACCTGTCCTATGCCGTAATGCCAACCGCCGGCGGAGAAAAGCCACAGCGCATCGTCGAGCTGTTGCGCGATGGCTTGCGACAAGATGATGCCGCAGTCATTTTCTGCGCGACGCGAAAAAACGCCGAGATCATTGCCCAGATCGTCCTACAGCAAGGTATAGCCTGCGGCTGCTACCACGGGGGTCTCTCGGCCGAACGGCGCAAGGAGACGCAACGCCAGTTTCTGGACGGTGAGTTGCAGGTTATTGCGGCCACCAACGCATTTGGTATGGGCGTGGACAAGCCCAACGTGCGCCTCGTGATCCATGCCGAGATTCCAGGATCTCTGGAAAATTACCTGCAAGAAGCCGGCAGAGCGGGCCGCGATGGCGCCGATGCCCGTTGCGTGTTGCTGTTTGATTCCCAGGATGTGGAGACCCAGTTCCGTCTGGCTTCCACCTCGCAGCTGTCGCAACGAGACTTCACCGGGCTGCTCCGGGCCCTGCGATTTCAAGCCAAGAAGCTTGGCAAGGACGAGATCGTGATCTCGGCCAAAGAGTTGCTGACGCAAAGCACCGGAACGGGCATTGAAGTCGACTCGCCAGATGCCAGCACAAAAGTCACGACTGCCTTGTCCTGGCTGGAACGACACGGCTTTTTGAAGCGCGACGAGAACGCCACCAAAGTGTTCCCGGCAAGCCTGCGCGTGGCGACTCTGCAAGAAGCCAAAGAATGTATTGAAAAGGCTGATCTGACCGCTCGCGTGCAACAGCAGTTCCTCGCTGTCGCCACTGCCCTTTTCAGCTCGGAAACACCCGAAGGTCTGAGCACCGATGAACTCATGCTCGATGCGGGCATCAGGCCCGAAGAGTGCTTTCGCATTGTTCATCAATTGGCCAAACTGGGCATTCTGGTCAACGACCTGGGCCTGACGGTGCGCCTGATGCGGGGAGTGAAAGGCGCATCCGCTTCCCGCCTGGAATATCTGAGCGCGATGGAAAAAGAGCTCGTCGAGCTCATGGCGGAAAGCGCTCCCGACGCCAATCAGACCGACGCACAGCAGCATCTCAATCTGAGAGCGGTCTGCACCGAACTACGACACCGCCTCAAGCTGGACGACGACAAGGGCCAGCTCGACCCGTCGCAAATCCGGGCGTGCTTGCGATCCATGACCGATGGATTTGGCGCCGGCAACGACAAGCGCAGCATGATTCAGCTGCAATCACTCGGCGACGACACGCTGCGCGTGACCCTGCGCCGCCCCTGGTCCAGTATTCGAAAAATATGCGAACTGCGACGTGCCGTCGCCCAAGTCACCCTTAATCGATTGCTCGCCCAAGTGCCGGACGGTGTCAAGGGTGCCTGCCTGGTGGAATGCAAAGCCCAGGATCTGATTGATGCGATCAACGACGATCTGGTTTTGAAAAGCACGTTGCGCGAACCCGAAGTTGCCCTCGAGCACGCCCTGCTTTATCTGCACCAGACTCGGGTACTCGAGTTGGACAAGGGGCGATCCATTTTCCGGTCTGCTATGACCATCCGAATGGACTCGGACAGCGCCAGACGGTTTAACCAGGCCTCTTTTGCGCCTTTGGAGGAGTTCTACAAGGAGCGCACGCTGCAGACGCATGTCATGCATGAATACGCCTTGCTGGGTGTCGAAGACTCCGCAAAAGCACTTGCCCTGGTCAAGGCATACTTCACCTTGCCCCACAAGCAATTCATCCGAGAGTTCTTCCGCGGGCGCACCGAATTGCTCGAGCGCAAAACTACTGACGAGTCCTACCAACGCATCGTAGATGATCTGCGGCATCCCGTGCAGCAGGCTTTGGTCACACAACCTCGAACCGGAAACCACCTGGTTCTGGCCGGCCCCGGCTCTGGAAAAACCCGGGTCATCGTGCATCGAATCGCCTATCTGCTGCGGGTTCAACGCATCCAGCCGGGACGCATCATCGCGCTGACCTACAATCGGGGCGCAGCCATCGAACTAAAGCGTCGGCTGATGGCGCTAGCAGGAGAAGATGCCAACGGCGTATTGGTCATGACCTATCACGCCATGGCACTACGTTTGACCGGCACCAGCCTGGCGGGCGCGGAACGCAATGCCAGCAACGTGGATTTCAAGAAAATGCTGCAGGATGCCATCGACCTGCTCGAAGGCAATGCGTCAGCCCTGGTAGACGCCGACGAGGTGCGAGATCGGCTGCTGCAGGGTTATGAATATATCTTCGTTGACGAATACCAGGACATCGACGAACTACAGTACGCCTTGGTCAGCGCGCTGGCTGGCCGCCGACGATCCGACGCAGACACCAAGCTCAGCATCATGGCCGTGGGCGACGATGACCAAAATATCTACTCGTTCAAAGGCGCAAACATCGAATTCATCCGTCGCTTCCGCGCCGACTATGAAGGAGAGCTTACCTATCTGGTCGAGAATTTCCGCTCCACGCAGAACATCATCTCGGCCGCCAACCACGTTATCCAGCGCGGCGCCGACCGCATGAAGGTGGACCACCCGATCCGCATTGATGCTCGCCGCAAGGACGAGCCGCCCGGAGGCCGATGGGCCACGGCCGATAAAGCGGGTAAAGGCGCCGTTCGCTTGATCACCAGCCCATCAGATCCGAACCTGCAGGCTCAGTTGATCCTCGCCGAGATCCAGCACATCCGACGACTTGACCCCACGACAAAACTCTCGGCGATTGCCGTGCTCAGCCGCACCCATGCTCCCTTGGAGAAAATTCGGGCCATCTGTGACGTCGAAGGTCTTGCCTGCGAGATCACCGGGCCGGAGGCGGCCAAGGGACAGATTGCTCTGATGCGAACACGAGAAGGCTGGGGATTGGCGCAGAGGCTGAGGCAACGCCAGTTGCGCATGGTCCGGCTCCCAGCGCTGCGAAAAATGCTGCTTCGCCTACGACTCGCTCAGCCCAAAAATGGCGTGCTGCTCGATTTGCTGGACGCTGTCGATGAAGTGATTTGCAGCCTGCAGGCAGATGTCGTTCCTGCCGCCGAAGCATTGGATCTGTTTTACGAAGCCTCCAGTGAATTGCGACGCGATGGGCGCGAAAACGCCATCAGGCTGATGACGGCGCACGCAGCCAAAGGGTTGGAGTTTGACCATGTAATCGTCATGGACTGTGACGACTGGCGATGGGACCAAGAAGACGAACGGCGGCTGCTGTATGTTGCGATGACGCGCGCTCGCCAATCATTGAGCTTGATGCGGGCAGAGAGTGGGCGCAACCCCCATCTCGTCGATCTGGGAACGCTGGATGGAGTGCATGACCAGCTGCCGCGCATTCGACCTGAACACCGCGCGGATATTGAACGCCGATATGTCATGCTGGGACCGGCCGACATGGATATCGGATACGCAGGCCGCAAGGCGAAGACCGAGCCTATTCATACCGCGCTCGCCGCGCTGAAAGCCGGCGACGCCGTCGATGTGAGAGGCCGCGTGGTCCATTCCTCGTCGGGCCAAATAGTGGGGCAACTTGCCAAACGCGTAGACGAAACCCCTCTTCAAAATGGGACTGCCAGCGTGATAGCCGTCATGGTGCGTACGCGATCGCAAACCGCCGAACAATACTTGCCTCTGCTCCAGGTGGATCAATGGGAGACGCCACTGGCCGAAGTCGTCGTCATCCCAAGCCAGCCTCACTGATATCCATCACGTCAGTGCGGCCCGCGCAATCGCCGCATCCTGCTCCGGCGTCCCGCCGGACACCCCCAGCGCCCCCAGCAACGCCCCTTGCTCGTCAAACAACGGCAGCCCCCCGCCCATCAGCAACAGCCCACCTGCGTGCACATGATCAAAATGCGGCGCCGGCACGCCCACCTGCAACGGCGCATTCAGCGCTTCGCTGGGCATCCGGAACATCACCGATGCCCGGGCCTTGGCCAGCGCCAGTTCGTTCGATGCCAGCCACGCATCGTCCATGCGCGTAAACGTGACCAGGTTCGCGCCGCGATCCAGCACCGCGAACACCGCCTTCACCCCGGCCTGCTCGGCGGCCTGGCGGCCACGGGCCACCAGGCGATGCGCCTCGTCAATCGCGATGTCAGGCATTCTGTGACCACTCCGTGGCCTGCCACTGTTTGGCCACATCGATCGTCGCAAGCGGCCGCATGGTGCGATACAGGTGTTTCTCGGCGGGAATGATCTCGACCATCGCGTCGATCATTTCCTGCGGATCGGCCTGGTTCAGCAGGCTTGCGCTGAAGTCCGGCATCGGCACCACCGCCTTGTCGGCGTCGTACCACTGCACGAAGCTCTCTGCGCCCGTGTCGTTGAAACCCGTGCCAAAGACGCCGGGGTTCACCGTGGCGACCTTCACGCCATGGGGTTCCAGTTCAGCCTTCATCGACCCGGCAATCGCTTCGATGGCGTGCTTCGTCGCGCAGTAGATGCCCAGAAACGGCACCACCAGAATGCCGCCCATCGACGACGTCCACACCACCTTCCCCGACCGGCGCGCCACCATCTTGGGCACGATGGCCTGCACCAGCTGCAAGTGCCCGAACACATTGATGTCGAACGACTCACGGACCCGCTGCATCGGGATATCCGCAATCGAGCCGCCTTCCATCACGCCCGCGTTCAGCACCAACACGTCGGGATCAAAACGGCCGGCGTGCGCGATGTCGATGCTGTCGAGCAGGTTGAGCTTGATGACCTCCATGGCCACGCCCGCCTCCGCGGCATCTGCCCGCAGGCTGCGCACCTGCGGCCAGGTTTCGGCGGTGGCCACGACCTGGTGGCCCTGACGCGCCAATTCAATTGCGGCGCCCCGACCAAAACCCGAGCTGGCACCTGTAATCAAGATCTTCTGAAACATGGTTTGCATTCCTTCCGTACTGAGATGTGCACTGCTGCCAGCCAGTGTAGGAACACGCTACTATCAAAACAATCACATCAATGCTTGCTGACCTGATGAATCCTATTCACCAATTCAAAGGCTGCGACCTGCTGGCCCTGAACGTATTCCTGGCCGTCGCCGTGCACCGCAGCTTTCGCGCCGCAGCCAAGGAATTCGACATCACGGCGTCGGCAGTCAGCCATTCCATCAAGACCCTGGAACAGCGCCTGGGCGTGCGGCTGCTCAACCGCACCACGCGCAGCATGTCCTTGACCGATGCCGGCGAGCGGCTGGCGGCGAGGCTGCGTCCCACCTTGGCGTCGCTCAGCCACGCCCTGCTGGAAATCGACGACCTGCGCGAGACGCCCAGCGGCACGGTGCGCATCAACGCCAGCGAAGGCGCGGTGCGGCTGGTCCTGCGCCCGCTGCTGGCGCGTTTCCTGCGCACGTATCCGCAGGTGCATCTGGATATCGTGTGCGACGGCAGGCTGAGCGACGTGGTGGGCGAAGGCTTCGACGCCGGTATCCGGCTGGCCGAGGCCGTGCCGCAGGACATGATCTCGGTGCGAGTCGGCGGCCCGGTGCGCTTCGCGGCCGTCGCATCCCCGACCTACTTCGCGGCGCGAGGCCGGCCCACGGTGCCGCAGGATCTGCATCAGCACGACTGCATCCGGTTTCGCTTTGACAGCGGGGGCCTGTACCGCTGGGAGTTCGCGCGGCATGGGGTGCAAGAAAGCATCAACGTGAACGGGCCGCTGACGCTGACGGACCAGCCGCTGATGGTGGACGCGGCAGTGGATGGCATCGGCATTGCCTTCGTGCCGGACCATCTTGCGGTGCAGGCGCTGGAGGACGGCAGGCTGGAACGGGTACTGGAAGATTGGTGCCCGGCGTATCCGGGGCTGTGTCTGTATTACTCGGGGCACCGGCATGTGTCGGGTGCGTTGCGGGCGTTGATTGAGATGTTGCGGGAGGCTGTGTGAGGGGCATCCGTTTACGTGCTTACGCCGCCTCTGATAAAACCATCCATCCGCCCACCGTATTACGCCGCCGAGAATTCATTCATGACCGATACGCTGCAACACCTTAGCCAACAACAACGTGAATTCGCCCAGGATCGCGATTGGGAGCAATTCCATTCCCCCAAGAACCTGGCGTCTGCCCTGATCGTGGAAGCGGGCGAATTGCTCGAACACTTCCAGTGGATGACCGAAGCGCAAAGCCGGTCGCTCTCGCCTGAAAAACTCGCGGAAGTCGGCAGCGAGATCGCCGACGTGCTGCTTTATCTTGTTCAGCTGAGCAACGTGCTGGGCATCGATCCCGTGCAAGCCGCGCAGGCCAAGATTCTGGTCAACGCGCAGAAATACCCCGCTGACCGCGCCAAGGGCCGCAGCACGAAATACGATCAGCTTTGACGGCGCCTGGCAGGATCACGGCGCCCCGCCACGCCTAGCATCAAGACACCGCCGGACTGGCGCGATCCAGCGCCGGAGTCCGCGCCCGATACTGCTCGATCCATTTCACCGACTGCGCAATCCCTCCGAACGGAAAGAAATGCAGGCTCACCGATCCATGGGCGTCCGTCAGCCCGGCGGTCAGGCGATCCACGAACACATCCGGCCCCGCCGTGCCGAACAGCTTGCCCAGCGAGATACCGTACTTGGACCACATTGACGCGCAGGCGCTGACGCCGCACAGCGCGGCATAGCGCGCCAGCACCGCAATACCCGCGGGCCCCGGCACGCCCACTCGCACGGGATGGTCAATGCCCCGCTCGCGCAGCGTTTGCAGCCACGCCAGCGCCACGTCGGCATCAAATCCGAACTGCGTGATGATCAAGGGCGCCATGCCGCCGCGGGTAATCATCTGGCACTTGCGTTCCAGCACCTCCCACCGATCGGACGCGCTCATGACCGGATGCCCTTCCGGATGCCCGCCCACGCCAACGACCCGGATGCCCGCGCGTTCGAAAACGCCGGTTTCGATCAACGACGCACTGTCGGCAAACGGCCCGACCGGGGTCGACGGGTCGCCTGCGATCACGAAGCAGCGCTCGACTCCAGCTTCAGCCACCGCGCGCGTGACGAACGCATCCAGCTCGGCAAGCGACGCGATCCGGCGTGCAGACAAATGCGGCATGGGCTCGAAACCCAGCCCGCGCACGGCCCGCGCAGCAGCCAGTCGCGCCTGGTCGTCCTGCCCGGGCAGGTAGGGAATGGAAATGGTCGACCCGGGCAATATCCGGGGCGCCGCGGCGGTCAGCGCGGCAATGTCCTTCGTGCTGACTTCCAACGAATAGCCGTCGGTGATGTGGCGAAGGGACTTGGGCGTACTGGGATGCATCAGGGAATCAGTGAAAGGCCCGCAGAACGGCTCGAAAGATGGTTCGAAAAGCGGGCTCGACGAACGGGCTCGACAAATGGATTTGCCAGTCGGCTCAGCGGACGGTCTGCGTTCAGCGATAGGGTTCAGGCAATGGCTTCCGGCGCTATGGCGGCAACGGGCACGGCGGCGGGATGGCGGGCCAGTTCGATGAAGGCCCGCACGTAGTCGATGGCCGTATCGGCCTCGCGCGCGCCCAGGAAGATCTGCTTGGCGATGCCGCGCACGCCCAGCCGCACGGGCACCACGTCCATCCTGGCCGCGTATTCCTCGACCAACCAACGGGGCAACGCGGCCACGCCGCGACCGCTGGCCACCATCTGCACCATGATGTCGGTGGTCTCGATGGCCTTGTGGCGCCTGGGCGTGACCCCCGCCGGCAACAGAAACTGGTTGTAGATGTCCAGGCGCTCGATGTCCACGGGGTAGCTGATCAGCACTTCCTGGGTCAGCTGCTGGGGCTTCACATAGGCCGCGCCCGCCAGGGGGTGGCCCTTGGCCACCACCAGCACCTGCTCGTAGTCGAACACCGGCTCGAACTTCAGGCCGGGCTTGAAGAGCGGGTCGGGCGTAACCAGCAGGTCAATCTCGTAGCCGAACAGCGCCCCGATCCCGCCAAACTGGAACTTCTGCTTGACGTCCACATCCACGTCCGGCCAGGCCGCCAGGTAGGGGGACACCACCTTGAGCAGCCACTGGTAGCACGGGTGGCATTCCATGCCGATGCGCAGCGCGCCGCGCTCGCCCTGCGCGAATTGGCCCAGGCGCTCTTCGGCCAGGTCCAGCTGCGGCAGCACCCGGTTGGCCACCGCCAGCAGGTATTGGCCGGCCTGCGTCAGGCGCAGGCTGCGACCTTCGCGCAGCCAGACGTCGGTGCCCAGCTGCTGTTCCAGCTTCTTCATGCTGTGGCTCAGGGCCGACTGGGTCAGGTTCAGCACGCCGGCCGCGGCCGTCAACGACCCCTGCTTTTCGACCTGCTGGACGATGCTGAGGTGGATGCGCTCAAGCATTCAGATGATTCCTGCTCATGGATTCGTGAAATAAAACCATTTTACTTCATCACCCCCCTCCTCTAGCATGCGCTTCCGGCTTGTTGCTGCACCTGCACAAAGCAGATGCGGCGCCGCGTAGATCCCTTCAAGTGAAGCAAAAATGACACGCCCCCTCCGTCTCGTCGCAGTTTCCGGCGGACTGCAACGCCCCTCCAAGTCCGCGGCCCTGGCCGAGCACCTGCTGGACCTGATCGCTGACGAATTCCCCTGCGAACAGCATCTGGTCGAACTGGGTCAGCTTGCCCCCCAACTGGCGGGCGCGGTCTGGCGCTCGCAATTGCCCGACACGGTCGAGCGGGAACTGAGCGTCGTCGAGCAAGCGGACATTCTGGTGGTGACCACCCCCGTCTACCGCGGCTCTTACACGGGTCTGTTCAAGCATTTCTTCGACTTCATCGACCAGGACGCCCTGGTCGACACGCCCGTCTTGCTGGCGGCCACCGGCGGCAGCGAACGCCACGCCCTGATGATCGACCATCAACTGCGGCCGCTGTTCAGCTTCTTCCAGGCACGCACCCTGCCCCTGGGCGTCTACGCCACCGACAAGGATTTCGTCGACTACCGCCTGCAGGACCCGGCCCTGATCGAGCGGACCCGACTGGCCGTCGAGCGGGCATTGCCCTTCATTGAACTGACGCGCGATCCCCGCGCGGCCACCGCCCCAGAAGCGGTCGCGGCCTGAAACACGGTCCATCAAACCACCGACACCGGCGTTATCGCCCCGCAGACTTTTTTAGAAAAACTGGCACACCCAATCAAAATGAGCAACGCGTTCACCTTCAGCATCAAAAGCATCAATTTTGATGAAAATTATCAGCCGTCTGACAGTACGCGCATCACGACCAACTTCGCCAATCTGGCCCGGGGAGCAAGTCGCCAGGAGAATCTGCGCAACACCCTGAAGATGATCGACAAGCGCTTCAATAACCTGGCGCATTGGGACAACCCCAATGGCGACCGCTACTCGGTCGAACTCGAGATCATCTCGGTTGAAATGAACATCGGCGCCGAAGGCGGCAATGCGGCCTTTCCGCTGATCGAGATCCTGAAGACCAACATCGTCGACAAGAAGAACAACGAACGCATCGGAGGCATCGTCGGCAACAACTTCTCGTCGTACGTGCGCGACTACGACTTCAGCGTGCTGCTGCCCGAGCACAACAACAACAAACCCACCTTCAGCACCCCGGAAAATTTCGGCGAACTGCACGGCAAGCTGTTCAAGCACTTCGTCAATTCCAGCACCTACAAGGCAAATTTCAGCAAGCCGCCCGTCATCTGTATCAGCGCCTCCAGCAGCAAGACCTATGTACGCACCGAAAACCAGCACCCCATCCTGGGCGTCGAATATCAGCAGAACGAATTCTCGTCGACCGACCAGTACTTCGAAAAAATGGGCTTGCAGGTCCGCTACTTCATGCCCCCGGGCAGCGCCGCGCCGCTGGCCTTCTACTTCCAGGGCGATCTGCTGGGCCACTACACCACGCTTGAGCTGATCAGCATCATCAGCACGATGGAAACGTTCCAGAAGATCTATCGCCCCGAGATCTACAACGCCAATTCCGCGGCCGGCAAGTTCTATCAGCCGAGCCTGAAGAACCAGGACTACTCGTTGACGCAGATCGTCTACGACCGCGAAGAACGCAGCCAGCTGGCGGTCAAGCAAGGCAAGTTCACGGAAGAACACTTCATCAAGCCGTACGCCAAGACGCTCGAAAGCTGGGCCGCCAACACCGCCCTCTAATCACTCGAAACACACAAGAAACTCAGACCATGAAAAAACTCCTGCCCACTTCCACCGCCGGCAGCCTGCCCAAGCCCTCCTGGCTGGCCCAGCCTGAAAAGCTCTGGTCGCCCTGGAAGCTGCAAGACGAAGAACTGGTCGAGGGCAAGCAAGACGCCCTGCGCCTGGCCCTGCAAGAACAGCAACACGCCGGCATCGACATCGTCAGCGACGGCGAGCAAACCCGTCAGCACTTCGTCACCACGTTCATCGAACACCTCAGCGGCGTCGATTTCGAAAAGCGCGAAACCGTCCGCATTCGTGACCGCTACGACGCCAGCGTACCCACCGTCGTGGGCGACGTCAGCCGCCAGAAGCCGGTGTTCGTCGAAGACGCCAGGTTCCTGCGCCAGCAGACCAAGCAGCCCATCAAGTGGGCCCTGCCCGGCCCCATGACGATGATCGACACGCTGTACGACGGCCACTACAAGAGCCGCGAAAAGCTGGCCTGGGAATTCGCCAAGATCCTGAACCAGGAAGCCCGCGAACTGGAAGCCGCCGGCGTCGACATCATCCAGTTCGACGAGCCGGCCTTCAACGTCTTCTTCGACGAAGTGAATGACTGGGGCATCGCCACCCTGGAACGCGCCATCGAAGGCCTGAAATGCGAAACCGCCGTGCACATCTGCTACGGCTACGGCATCAAGGCCAACACCGACTGGAAGAAGACCCTGGGTTCGGAATGGCGCCAGTACGAGGAATCGTTCCCCAAGCTGCAGCAATCCAACATCGACATCATCTCGCTGGAATGCCACAACTCGCACGTGCCGATCGACCTGCTCGAACTGATCCGCGGCAAGAAGGTCATGGTCGGCGCCATCGACGTGGCCAGCGACAAGGTTGAGACGCCGGAAGAAGTGGCCAACACGCTGCGCAAGGCGCTGAAGTTCGTGGATGCAGACAAGCTGTATCCGTGCACGAACTGCGGCATGGCGCCGCTGTCGCGGGCGATTGCGAAGGGCAAGCTGCTGGCGCTGAGCGAAGGCGCGGAGATTGTGAGGAAGGAACTGCAGGGCTGATAGCCCATTGAAGCGGGATGGGGGTGGAGGGATTGAAGCGGTAGGTTGTTCTCCAAACCCATTCCCAATGAAAAAAGGCGCCGAGGCGCCTTTTTTCATTTACCGCGAAACTACTGCGGTTTTTTTCCACTCGATCATCAATAGGTCTCGCAAGCCCGCGTGGACAAAGGGATTTGCGATGAGCGACATGGGCCGCTACCGTCGTATTTACCGTCACCCGAAAAGCGCTTTGTCTGGTGCGGAAGATGGAAGAACTTGGGGGGCGACGACTCCGGCAACTCCACCTGGAGCAGCGCGATCCGCGAAGCGGAGACGTAACGACGTGTTTCGTTTACCATTTATTTACGTAACGCTGTTTTCGGCTACCGCGAGATGATGCATCCGGTAAGGCAAAAATGCTTCCTCACAAATTAGCGAATACAGCCTCCTAGAGATCGTTAAAGCATCGGAGGGATTCGTGCATCTTCACTCATATCGCCTCAAGAATTTTCGACGTTTGAAGGACGCTCATATAGAGCTAGCTGATGACATCTCGATATTTGTAGGATCGAACAACAGCGGAAAGACGTCGGCAACTCAGGCTATCCAAGCGTTTGTCACGGGTGGAAGGGACCGCTTCAGTCTTTATGATTTCAGCTCTTCATGCTGGAGAGTTTTCGATCAGGCTGGAGAGATCAACTTAGCTGAGCCAGTTGCCGATGGTTTTTCACTGCCAAGCATAGAACTGGATCTCTGGTTCGAAGTAGCCGCACCAGACCTATACCTAGTGATTCCCTTGCTTCCCAGCACAGCGTGGGCAGGAACGAAGGTTGGAATTCGGGTTTCGCTTAGTGCAAAAAACCCCACGACTCTGATCCAAAACTACCAAGAAGCCAAAGCTAAAGCCGCTGAGCAAGTCGCAGAACTGCTGCCGGGGTCACAGTACACACCTTGGCCTCGCTCCATGACTGACTATCTTCAGCGTGAACTTAAAAGCGAATATGAGCTGCGTTATTTCATTTTAGATCGAACGCATTTCGATGAGAATTTTCACGAAATTGAGGACTATCGTCCCGAAGAATTAGGTGGCGAACCAGGCGGGGGCACAATCCTAAAAGCGCTCATCCATATTGATAGCCTGGGAGCTCAACGGCATTTGGCCGACCCAAATCCAGAAGCAGGCGGAAGATCAGAAGACCTATCGAAGCGTCTGAGCCGCTTCTACAAACGCAATCTTAATCAAAGGCAGGACGATCACACAGCGCTCAAGGCTTTGTTCGACTCTGAGCAGGCACTTAACATTCACTTGGATGGGGTATTCAAGCCGATGCTCGATCGGCTAGCAAAGCTGGGGTATCCGGGCATCAATAACCCGCGATTGAAAATTATGTCAGCGCTAGACCCTGCCCACGTGATGAGTCAAGACGCGCGCGTCCACTATCAGATTGGAGATGGCGAAGATGTTGCCACACTCCCTGATAGTTACAACGGGCTCGGCTTCAAGAATCTGATCTACATGGTAGTAGAGATTCTGGACGCCCAAGCAAGATGGATGGCTATGGACAGTCGCCCTCCATTGCACCTGATTTTCGTCGAGGAACCAGAGGCTCACTTGCACGCCCAGCTTCAGCAAGTCTTTATCCGAAATGTGCTTGAACTTCTGAACATAGAAGGCGACGATGAAAGCATATTCGGAAGTCAAATGGTTATAACCACCCACTCGCCACACATTCTTTATGAGCGAGGGTTCAAGCCAATCCGCTATTTCCGTAGAAAGAAGGTTGGCGGCGAACAGATGACTGAGGTCATAAATCTATCTGCCTTCTACCAAGCTCAGCCAGATGACCGAGACTTTCTCGAACGATATTTGAAGCTGACTCACTGTGACCTTTTCTTCTCAGATGCCGCAATTCTTGTTGAAGGCAATGTTGAAAGGTTGCTATTGCCCATAATGATTCAGAAAACGGCGAAAACTCTTCGCTCAGCTTGCCTATGTATTTTGGAGGTCGGCGGAGCCTTTGGTCATCGCTTCCAGTCGCTCATAGAGTTTCTTGGTTTAACTACGCTAATCGTCACTGATATTGACAGCGTAGCGCTCGTGATACCCGGGGCCGAGGCGGACGAAGACGACGAGGAAGCCGAGGAATTCGAGGTTCCTGCTGATGCAGAGGCAGACATCGCTGCGCAGGCTGTGGTCGATGGGCAAAATTCTATCGGCGCGCAAGAGGCAGCCCTGCCCAAGAAGAAGTACGGCAAGGCTTGCTTGCCAAGTGAAGCTGGGGCCGCTACCTCGAACCAGACCCTCATAAAATGGCTTCCTGGCAAGCTAACAATCGAAGAATTGCGCAACTCTTCCGATGCCGACAAAACTCATGAGCTTGAAGATGGTGCAAAGGTTCGCGTTGCCTATCAAACCGAACGTGCTATCACTTGGAACGGCTCCACCGAAAGTCTTTGCGGGCGCACGCTCGAAGAGGACTTCGGCCTCGAAAATGCTGAGTGGTCACAAGCAGCAGCGAGGAAGTCTCTTGGCCTGATTGTGAAAGGGGGGGCCGCCAATCCTTATGAGCTTGCCAGAGGCCTTAATAAGAAGGTTTCAGGCAAGAGCTTCGACAAGACTAAGTTCGCACTGGCTCTATTAACCGAGAACGAAGATACGTGGCACGTCCCTGCATACATTCGTGATGGACTCGTTTGGTTAAGGGACGAGGTTCGCATCGAAGTGGAGAATGTATTGCCCGATATTGTTCTGAATGCCGAAGCCGCCGCCCTAGGAGAAGAGCATGAGTAGCCGGGCGAATAAGCCAGATACCCAAGCGGACCTAGATCTTCGCAACTGTCTTAGAGAGGCTCCACCGCGCAGCTTCATAATGAAGGCTGGTGCCGGCTCTGGAAAAACCACCTCTCTCATTAAGGGGCTGTCGTCGGCCATTCGCATACACGGCGAAAGACTGAAGAAGTCCCGTCAGCGCATTGCTTGCATTACTTACACGGAGATCGCGGCCGGAGAAATATGGAGGGACGTCGGCAGTGATCCGATGGTTCATGTTTCGACTATCCACAGTTTCATGTGGCTGCTAGCCAAACCGTTTCAAAAGGACATTCGCGCTTGGGTGTCCACGCGCATCACGGAGAAAATCGAGGCGCTTGAACAGAAGCAGGCCACTTACGGCCCCAGAGTTCAACAGCGTACGAAAGATAAAGACGCCCGCGACATGGAACGTCTCCGCAGACAGTCTGGTCGCATCGCAGCGGTCAAAGGTTTTCGGTATGGAACAGGTAGCGACTACGTCAAGGGAATCTTGGGACACGACGATATTTTGAAGCTTGTACCCTACCTCATCGCTGAGCGCCCTCTGTTTCGAACCCTTCTCGCGCGCCAGTTTCCCTTCGTATTTGTAGACGAGAGTCAGGACACGACTGCAGAAGTCATCGACCCATTGAAGATTGTCGAACGCGAACCAGGCGTGTCACTTTGCCTCGGCTTCTTCGGCGACCCGATGCAACGAATTTATGCCACGGGAAGTGGCCTGGTCGAAGCATCGCCGAATTGGGCTGACATTCCCAAGCCAGAGAACTTTCGGTGTTCCACCAAAGTGTTGAATCTCGCCAACGCCATACGGCGCGGTGGTGATGACCTCATTCAGGTTCCCGGCGAACGCCTCGGATCCGAAGGCATCGTGCCAACCCCTGAAGGTTCAGCCCATCTTTTCATCTTGCCGGCGGACGATACGCGGGACGCGAACTTGGTACGCGTACGAGACTGGATGGCGGCGCGAACCGATGACAACGAATGGCGAAATGAGCATGATCAGGTCAAACTTCTCGTCATTGTTCACCAGATGGCCGCGAGGCGTTTAGGGTTCGGAGAGCTTTATACGGCACTAAACTCCAAGGCGCCGACAGCATTCAAGGATGGTTTTCTGGATGGATCTGCGTGGCCTCTTTCGCCGTTCGTTAAATTTTTGATTCCAGTGGCCGTAGCCCACAATCAAAGCCGGCAACTTGAAGTGATGCGGCTAATCCGGGAGTACTCACCGCTTCTCGAAAAGGACAATTTACTTGGAGCGAACGTCGCAGAGCGACTCAAGGTGCTCAGTGAGCTTATAGCCTCAATCGCAGATGCCATAGCGGGAAACTCCAATGCCACGATCGGCGAAGTATTGAAGAAGGTCTATGCCGCAGGACTACTAATCCTAGACCACCGACTGGCAGCGTACTTGGACCCTAATGCGCCCCCACCTGTCCCGCCAGTCGAGGAGGCGGGCGATGACGACGACCAAGAAGAAGATGACTCCGACAAGGAAATCGCTTCTATGGATGCTTTTTTGGCATGTCCTGCCACACAGCTTCTGCCGTATCAGACCTACATCTCGGAGCGCTCCCCTTTTTGGACTCAGCAAGGCATCAAAGGAGCAGAATTCGACAGAGTGCTAGTCGTGCTGGACGATGCAGAAAGCACCCATTTCCAGTTTTCCTACGAGAAGTACCTGGGTCTCAAAGCGCCTTCGGATACAGACCGAAAACACATCGAGGCGGGCGAAGAAACGACCATGGATCGAACACGCCGCCTTTTCTATGTGAGTTGCACGAGAGCTCTAAAAGATTTGGCAGTAGTGCTTTTCACAACCGATCCCGATCACGCTGAGGGACATGTTCGCCAACTCGGTCTTTTTGAACCCGATTCCATTCATACTCAAGCCGTCTTTGATGCAGGATGATTCGTTCACGCAGGATCTCCGCCGCTAGTAGGTTGGTGGCCAACTGCACCATGCGGCGCGGGCAGGTTCTTTGTGCGGAAGCGCAGACCAAACTCGACCAGCAGTCTGCTGGCTTAGGTCATGCCCACCTAAGGCCTTGGCGTGGTTCGGCCAAGTGCGCTGCTGGAGTCCTCTTGAAATAGAGAATCGCCGGGACGCTCGCCAGCCTCTGAGGTAAAAAGATGAATTCGAATGATTCAAAAGAGTTTGAGCTTGATGAACTTGCTGCAAAAAGTCATACCCCTCCAGGTTGGCCAATCCAGACTATTGAACTAGTGCCGAGTGGCAGGGCGCCAAAGAAGTATGGCCCAACTACGTATCGGTTTGGTGCGGTGTTGACGCTCAGCGTTATTCTCCCTAGAAGAGGCTGGACGCTCGTAAAGAAAACAAAAAACTACGCTTACTTCATCCCTCCCTCCGACCAATCATCGCCGCCGTTCAATATTTCTATTGCTGTTCCTCCGGCGGAAGAGGTTCTTGCGCTTGTACACAGAAGCTATGCCAGGGGTCAATCATGGAGGGGGCAATTAGGCGAGTGGCCCGCTTGGTACCTTCACGAGCGAAACACAGATCTGCAAGAAATGTGGCGCGATCCCGGAACCGGCCTAATGGCTTCGCGCCTTCACAAGAACCCGCCAAAGTCGAGCTTGACCATCGGCGAATGGGGCGTTTGGGAAGCCAATGCCACGGGCGTAGGCGGCGAGTTTGTCCTAGGAGTCTTGCCTCCCTCTCTCGTGTCTGCACCAGCAATCAGCGGCGCTGCATCAGAATCAACGCTCTCCGAAGGAGCCTCGACGACGGTCGAATTGACGCTCTACGAGCGCAACGCTACGGCACGGAAGCTCTGCATCGCGTACTACGGACCGACCTGCCTAGCATGCGGCCTGAACTATGAAGACAAGTATGGGACAATTGGCGCCGATCTTATCCATGTCCATCACGTCACTCCATTGTCGGCCATTGGCGAGGCTTATCAGGTGGACCCCATACGAGACTTGATCCCCCTCTGCGCCACGTGTCATCACGTCGTACATAGAAGAGACCCTCCATATTCAGTTGCCGAAATGAGAGCCGCGATCACCGCTCAAGCGGCCCGTAAATCTGGTAGTGGTCGAGGAGGCCAAACTTGAGCCATAGCACCTGCCAGTTCTAGATCATCGTGACAACACGCAAGACCTTATCTGCGGGCATGAACTCAAGCGTAACTGTTACACGTTCAGGACCTCCGTCTTCGCGTGGAAACTCCAGCATGATTTGAAGTAGCTACCCCTGTAACCAGCGGACTCAGTAGTCTCAGGAACATCCCATGAAAAAAGGCGCCTAGGCGCCTTTTTTCATTCACCGCGAAACCACCGCAGCTTTATTCCCACTCTATCATCAATAGGAGATTCATATCCCCGTGTAGCGCGGTTTATGATGTGCCACGCAACCCAATGCCATGAAAAATACCACGCTTCTACTTCTTCGATTTTCGCGCGGCCAGTTCGGCGCGCATCCATGCGGATGACTCCGCCATGTCTCGGCGCAGCTCGGCCAACTCGTCTCGGGATAGCTCCACGACTCGCCGGCGTTTCAGTTCGGCTTGTGCCCATTCGATGGACCGGCCCATGTCTTGGCGTAGCGCCTCGATCTCCGCTGGCGTGAGAGAGCAAGGGAAGTCTTTCATTTGATGCCATTCTCCTTGCCACCATCATGGTGTCTACACCAGACTTACCCCGATGATAGACATGATGGAGGGCATTGCGTAGAGCAATTAGTAAACTGCTATCAGGACAGCCATGAAAGTCGAATAAACCCTGCGACACGTCATACAAGGTATGAAATCCCTCAAGGTTATGCTCGAATGCTCGGTCGGGATTGTGGATAGCCTCCTCTTGATCGAACCGCTCTCAAAGCTAAAGCCGAAAAGACAAACAACCCGCGCCCGCAGGCCCTGCGCTAAATGGAGAGCTCCGGGCCTACGCGCGCTGACCCGATGCAACCAGAGGCAGGGGTCCCTTTTGGGAGCCGATAAGGGGTCCCGTTACGACGCCGATTGACATGCATCCCGTTAGACCGGGTCGAACATCCCCCTGAATTCCGGATCGCTAAAGTAGGCAAGCTTTTCAGCAAATATTGGTCATTGCCCGGCCAGGAACAGCAATTGTCCTTTCGCCGGCAGATTGCGCACGTCATCTGGGGTGAGTAGCGGCCGGCCGGTATGCTGTTGGCTGTCGGAGATGCCGGTCTTATCGGAATCGAGGGCTCTCGCCATAGTCTGAAATACGACGGTCTCCTGTCCAAGCAAATCAGAGATGAGGCGGGCGCTGTCATAATCAAGCTGCGTCTCACGTCAGCAGCAGCACAAACAACCCTCGAAGCCTCGCGAAGCCCGCAACTCAGAGATCTGGATGTTCTATCCGCTCCCACGCTGCACCATCGAAGCGGAAAACATCTTTCGATGCGACGACCCAAAGCACGTTTCCGCTCGCCTGCGCAAAGAACGGGCCATTGTCGATGGATTCGTGATCAGCGCGATTGCTCAAGCGCGGAAGAGGGGGATTGAATCTACCAAAATTTCCGGTTTTGGGATCATACTCGTAAAGACCGCCGGGACGAACACTCGCAGCCAGGACAAGCTTTTCCCGATACAAAGTGATCATGTGAAAGAGATTGTGCTGCTGCCGCAATGCGACGGGTGAAAATCCGCGTGCGTAACTCCCGTGCAAGAGCACGCCCTCTCTTCCGCATAGCCAGACGCTATCGTGATTTTCGATGTAAATCCCGGTCAAAGCCGTTACCGGAACTGGGATTTCCAGTTCGTGTAACTCATAACCATCCCAGAAACAAAGGACCGGTTTCGAACCTGGCCCCTCCTCCCCGCACAGATAAATCGCGTCCTCTGACAAGCCATTCATATCAAAGAATAATACGTCGCGAGAAGCAGGAGTAAGCGCCGATCGCGTGACCCATTCCTGCCAATCCGGAGAAAGAAATACCGGCTCTTTTTCAGGTTTTGCGTCTTCCTGCGCATTCGGGTTCAACAGCAATTTCTCAGTCAGCAGACGCCAATCATTGTTTCCCTGGCGCACATAGATTTGCCCGCCTTCTCCGCAGGCATATAGATGCTGGCCGATCTCACGAATACGAGTTAGACGCCCATAACCTTTCGAATCTTCACTCCAACTACCGGCTCCCTGAATTTTCTCCTGAAAATTCTCCTTCCAGTAGGTGTGGTAAACGTCGCCTTCCGACGACAGCAGAACGAAATAACCATCTACCGTAGGATGCTCAACGCTATGATACACCGTCATGCTTTGAATATGGAAACCGAAGTCGGAATACGTCCAGTCCTGCGGCGGCAAGTCGTCACGATCATACCGGTAAAACCGGCCATCGGGATCGAATGGCTCAGCATTGTCTCTCGTTGCGACAACGGCAAGTGTCCTGTCCGGCCTCGCGTACGCTCTCGTAAATTCGATAGGCAGCCTAGTTTTCATGGTTTTCTGGTCGCTCCTTCAACAGCTCCAGACTTCAAAGCCGATATGGTTTCTTCAGGAAGAGGAGGATATTGTTTAGCTCGTAAAAGCTGGAACGGATTTTTTCCAGCATATTGGGTCGTCAGCGCCGCCATAATCTCTTTTGCACAATCCGGCCTCACGCTTATCATAGCCTGGGCCGACGCCTGAACTACTTTATGTAAGGGCGCAGTGAAAGGTGGCGTAGAATTTCTGCCGGCATTTTCGATCGCCTTGTCCGCCAGATGCCCGCCCCAGTGCTCGGTTTGCTCGACCCGGGCATTGCCAATAACACATATAGCCATACCATCATTTAGACTGGGCATCTTCGGGATGCGCTTGTCGGCTTCCTTGATCGATTGCGACCAAGTCTCGATATCTGATGAAGGCCTCGCCGTAGAGCCTCATGGCGTTAGCAAAACGCCCAAGAGCGCTGGCAATACTTTTTACTGTTAAATCGTCCATCCGCTGCGCCTACCGGTTAAAAGGCATGACTGTCTCGGGACTCATGTGTCGAGCATGTCCCACTCGTCGCCGAGCACCCAGCGTATTGCAGACAGCTTGCCATTGATCATCCCCCACTCGAAGTCGGTCCAAGGCCCCAGCTCCTCAGTGCCGAGCTCTTCTTCGGCCCTCTTCATTGCGGCGAGCATCCCTTCCCAAATCGTATCTACCATTAGGTTTCGCCGTTCTTCCGGGGAAGCTTGGTCCCAAATCTCTTTAGGCACCAACTTTTCTTTACCGTTTTCGACGCGATCAATGATGTTCCATTTCCTGTTGTACCAAACCTGGGTTGTCAGCTTGCTCTCCGCCTCAAGAAGCTCAGAAAGCTGTCTGGGATCTTGGTTGTATTCACGCTCGAATCTGGTCTCTTCGATCAGGTCGCTCGCGAACTCGCCGAGCAGCGCACTAAGGTTAGTTTCGTATCGCGATCTCACACCATCAAAGAGCGGAGCCAAATCGGAATGAGGGATACGCGTATCAGCCCCTTTTTGGCTGAAGTCGTGGATGTTGTGGGTCACGAAGGCGAACACGTCCTCGTCTTTACGCTCGGCTAGCGCATCAATGTAGGTCTCGATAATGATGGCATCGCCAATCCCGTTCATTTGCCGATGAAACGGAGCAATCTTAGCAATAGCTCGATCCGCAGCGCGCACCTTGATGTTATCGCTGGCCGGTACAGGCGTAGTTTTCTCGAACAACTTTTCGATCAAGTCCACCGCCTCGTTCACAGCCTCTCCACCAGTTGCAACCCGGTGATCGACTTCGTTTAGCTGCTTCAGTGTGGAATCCCGCCCATCTTCAGGGGCGAATTGGATAATCGCCTCCCTAACGCGCTTGAAGTGACTGGAAAGACTGGCCCGGCTCGCAGCCATTACTCGGTCTCGATTTCGCGAAAATTCCTCGATGACTATCTGAGGCATGATGAGAACCACCTCGCCTCCATCGGTCATCGCGGACAGCGCATCCAGCAGTGGAAGTTGGCGGTGGTCCTTTGTAAGGTCCAGCCACACCGAAGTATCAATTAACAAATTCAAAGCCATTCGTGTTCATTCCCCATTACAATTTGCCCAAGCGCCTCGGCGATTTGCTATAGCACCAATAAAGTATGCGTCATTCCATGACGATTTAGATGGACACTGTTCCTTGGCGTCGATTCTTCGCAAGCCAGAGCTTCATAATGCGCCGGTGTGCCAATTCGGTTCTTGCCCACTCATGGATTGCCGCATCTCCTGCCTTAGCCTCTCGATCTCGCCCGGCGACAGTTTTTGCACGCGCGGTTCGCGGCCGTCTGTCATGATCTTGCGTCCCCTTGGCAGCCCGCAGCCAAGGCATCCTCCTCGGTCAATGCATCCTCTTGGAAGGCCCCCATGAGGTCTGCCTCGGCCTGGCTGACCTCAGCCCATATCCGTTTGACCTGAGCCGGGCTGTAGCCGGCCAACTCGGCCGTCCTGGTGATGCTGTGGCCGGAGCGGCGCAACGCGATTACCTGGGCGCGGCGCTTTGGATCGGCACGACGTCCCCGGTACTTGCCTGCCCCCTTCGCAAGCTCAATACCCTGGCGCTGACGCTCGCGGCGGTCCTCGTAGTCATCGCGGGCCATCTGTAGGGCGAGCTTCAAAAGCATGTCCTGAATCGATTCCAGCACGACCTTGGCGACGCCCGTTGCCTCGGCGGCCAACTCGGACAGGTCCACCACTCCGGGAACGGCTAGGCGAGCGCCCTTGCCCCGAATCGCGTCAACCAGACGCTCGGCCTCGGCGAGCGGCAAGCGGCTGATACGGTCGATTTTCTCCGCAATGACCACCTCGCCCGGCTGTAGGTCTGCGATCATGCGCAGCAGCTCAGGCCGATCAGGACGGGCACCTGATGCCTTCTCGCGGTAGACGCCGGCAACGTAGTAGCCGGCCGCCCGCGCGGCCTCGATGATGCTTTCCTGGCGTTCCAGGTCCTGCGCGTCAGTGCTGACGCGCAGATATACCCGCGCCACGCGAGGGGATGGGTGGCCGTTCATGATGTTGCGTCCCATACGTCACCATCCTCTATGCTTATGTCTGCTGGCAGCAGCGCCCTTGCGGCAGACAGTGCTGCGTCCCGGCTACCGTGGGGAATCGATTTCATTCATTCGGCTCCTTTGGGTATAGGTTAATGCGCCCATGGTAGCTCACCAGGCTCAATTTCGAAAGGCGGGTTTATATGCGCCTAGCGCATTTTCCCGGCCCTAATGAGCTGCCAAGACAATTTCAGCGCCCCTGACAGACAGTGGCTTCACGCCCACATATGTGCTAATGTGGGTTTGTGTAATCTGCGGAGCTTATCTTATGAGTCGCCTGACCATCGACATAACGGACCAGCAGCACCAAAGCCTCAAGGCTCTGGCCGCCTTGCAGGGGAAGACCATCAAGCAATACGCCCTGGAACGCCTGTTTCCTGGTGATGCGGACGCCGAGCAGGCATGGCAGGAGCTGAAAACCCTGCTGAGCACGCGCGTCAGCGACGGGCTAGCCGGCAAGGTGTCCACCAAGAGCGTCGGAGAAATTCTCAATGAGGAACTTGACGGGGACCGCGCTTGACGGCCTACGTCCTAACGACCGATGCCGAAGCCGATCTACGCGGCATCATCCGCTACACGCGCAAGGAATGGGGCGCGGCCCAGGTACGGCGCTATATCGCCAAGTTGGAACAGGGGATTGCCGCCCTCGCTGACGGACACCGCCCCTTCAAGGACATGAGCGAAATTTACCCGGCGCTGCGGATGGCCCGCTGTGAACATCACTACGTCTTTTGCCTGCCACGCCAGCGAGCGCCCGCATTGGTCGTGGCGATTTTTCATGAACGCATGGATCTCATGACGCGATTGGCTGGCAGGCTCAACAGGGAGGATTCGAGCGCATGAAAACGCGAAACGTAGTTGATGCTCTGTCCATGTCCGGGCTGGCAGATACCGAGATTGACACCGAAATTCATTCAGGCAGCGGCAATGTCTATGTCGATATCGGCTTGCCGGATGCTGACGCAATGCTGGCTAAATCGCACCTCGTTGCGCAGCTCGGTCGGATCATCCACGAACGGCAGTGGTCGCGGGAACAGGCGGCCGCCGTGGTGGGCCTGTCAACGTCTGCGCTGTCGCGAGTGCTGCGCGGCCAGTTCCGCGCCTACCAGGTCGATGACGTGGCCGGCTGGCTCAACAAGGCCAGGGACGCGGCGAGATGAGCTGGGACAAACGTGGAGAAGACAAGGCGAAATAACAAGGGCGGCACACTGGCCGCCCTTGTTGTCGGGATACCTTAAAGGGAAGATTAGCGGCGCTTGCGGCCGTTGAATAGCCCGACGCGCACTTTTGAGAGCTTGTCAGCGGTTCCGATCAGCCTTTGCCCAGTACGGAGCATGACGGTCTGCTGTAGGTGTTCCATCTTGGCAAAGAATGCTTTGGTCAATGGGTCGAACCCAAATGCCCAAATCAGGCGGCCGAGTAGATAGAAGCCAGGCACGAACACCAGGAACAGTACCGGCCAGATGACGAAGAAGTCAGAGAACGTGTGCGGGAGCAGGAAATCCATAAAGCCTCCGATTTATTGAAAACGGCCGTGATGAGCGCTCAGAACGTTCTGAATCTGCGTTCTGGCTTTCAGGAAGTCATCGCGTGTCGCGAGGCCCGTTTCGGCCTGGTAGAACAGCACCATGAACATGTTGGCCGTGGCTTCGGCCAGCGGCCCCAGCTCGCGGGCGGTTGCCTGGTCCAGCCAGTCGATATCGTTCAGTTCCGCTGCCGCGTGCTGAACGACTTGGGAAAATTCGTTAGGATGTACAGTTGCCATTTTTCACCTCTCTCACAGGTGGATAGTGGAAGTGTCGGCCGGCGTTGCATCGTCGGCCGACGCGCTTTAGGTCGCCTGCGGCCGGTTTACGAACGCCGCGACCTCATCATTGCCGGCGTCTGCCGGCGCATTGTCATTCGAGCTGGAAAGGCTGCTGTCAGCGGTCGAGCTGCTGGCCGCCTTGATCGTCGCAGCGAGCTTGCCGCCGGCGGTTTCCGCAATCCGGCTCTTGGCCGCGTCGGCCATGCTGCCGGCTTTGGCCGAGGCCATCGAGCCGATGCCTTTGGCGAGGTTGGCGACGGTCCCTTTCGCGATCTGGCCGGCTGTCTTGCCAGCAGAGGAGCTACCGCCTCCACTCTTACCGCCAGAGCTTCCGCCGCCCGATGCGCCATCGCCGGCCGCCTGCGCCATCGGGGAGCCGCTGTCCGAATTACTGAAGCCGGCGGCTTGAGCATACGGTGACGCCGTATTCCCGCCGCCACCCGAACCGCCAGATTCCCCGCTGCCGCTGATGCTCGGCATACCTCCGCCATCGGCGGCTTGCGCGGCCGCCGAGGCGGCCGCCATGAGGGCTTGAG